>DMBB01000179.1:356-7126 GCA_003446295.1 Erysipelotrichaceae bacterium | reverse complement strand
GCGCTGATATCAACACCCAGTGCTTTTGCATAGGAAGGTCCGAAGAACAGACCGATCATTCCCATAACCAGAAGCGTATGTGTCATTGTGGTTACGGCTGCTGTGATGCCGCATGATACAAGATCCTGAACGCCTCTTTTGCGGAGTATGCGGAACAGTTTAGCGGACATGTAGCCAAGCAGGATCCTTGGAACGAATGCGATGACAAGCGACCAGAAATTACCGGAAATGCCTCCTACCGTTATAAACGGCGAGAAGATGAATGATGTAATACCCGGTACAAAGGTCGCTCTCAGCATGGAAGTCAGACCGAATACAAATCCGGCCAATGCACCATACGCAGGACCAAGGAACAGCCCGCAGAGGATCACCGGAATATGCATCGTCGTGACATTGATCGGTCCGATCGGAATATACCCGATCTGCATGACTGTCATGATCACCTGTATTGCTATAAAGAATGCCGCCAGAGTCAGCTGACGGATCTGACTATATTGTCTGGACATTGTAAATCTCCCCGGAACCGTGAATGGCTCCTGCTATATTGTTAACCATTCAGATCACTTTTTAAATTGCTTTTTTATACTCGGATATGGATATTTCCATCATATGCTCCGGTACGGCTCAAAACATAGACTGCCGGCCCCTCTTCAGCTGACTGTATTTTGGCTATCCATCAAAACGCTGAAACGGTCAGATATGAAGAATGTACCTGATCGCTGCCAGCAGCAGAAGATGTCCCGGATAAAACGTATAAAACAGCATTTTCAGTCCTTTTCCTCTTTTGCCGTTGTACATGGCGAGCGGGATAAAACTGAGTCCTGTCGTACAGTAATAACCAATCGTTCTCGTCAGGGAAAGAAAGGCGACACCAATACCGATGCGGAGCAGCGGATGTTTCCAGCGAAGCACATAAAACAGGAATACCGAAATGACCGCAAAAACCGTATAGTCCGCACGCAGCAGCAGGGAAAGAACAGCGATTCCCAGAACTGCCAGGACGCCCAATACTGTTTTGCCTGCGGAAATATGCATTGCAGCCTGATCATTGCCGCAGCGTATCCGGTCATACAGCATCAGCCCGATAACCGACAGGAAGTACGTCAGCATGATATTCTGGTGTGCAAGATCGATCCTGCCTTCAAAAGCCAGATCAAACGGGATCTCACTGATCATGGCGAACATGCCGATGCGCAGCAGATAGTTCTTTTTGTCATGTGTATGAATATACCCTTCCGCAATGCAGAAGGAAAATATGGGCATAGCAAGCCTGCCGATCATTCTCGGCCACATCACGCCGGGCAGGAATATGTCACCGGCATGATCAAAGACCATGCTGATCATAGCGATCATTTTCAGCATGGTTCCATCAAGTACCTGATATCGTTTCATACTGTTCATTCCGGACTCTCAACTTCTTTGCCTGTATAAAGATACCTCAGATGAAAACCTGCCGATGGATCTTTGATATCCGAATATCCGATACTGACACCATAGGCTTCAGAGATATCCAGAGGTTTATCGCCGATTCCATAGACATAATGATAATTGGGATGGGCATCTGTGACCAGCCTGGGCTTTCTGTCCCTTACCCACGCTTCATCCTGCATAAAGTAAGTGCGTTCTTCAATACGTCTGATCGTGCTTCCTGCAAGCATTTCCTTTACAGTTCTCTTCTTTCCTTTTCCTTTGACCCTGCGGTCCGTCCATACACCGTCCTTCAGCGTTCCGATCTATATTTTCCTGACAGACTGATCCTGCAGTACCGTAAACCAGCAGGTGTTTTCCCTGCCGCTTATGACCCGGTCAAGTTCATCACGAAAGGCCTGGCAGAATTCAAAGCCATTTTCTTTTTTCACAAGTTCCATAAAACGATCGTTTTTTATCATACTTTGACTCCGTGCATTCCAGCATTACGATGACCGGTCCCGTAACTGCAGTCTGAAGATCAGGAAAATGATCTTCTGCATATCCCTTTATCTTTCGATCACTTCGACCACTTCAAATTCTTCAAAGATGACATCCATATCTTCCGTAAAAGTGTATCCCAGTTCTTTTCCTTCAGCCCGGAAGAATGCTTCATGGTTCTTTCTCCATGATCCGATCGTGTCATCTTCACCTTCCAGCACTGCGATATCAAAACCGATATCTTTGTATGGTATCCTGCGGACACTGACAGTTCTGACCACGGCCCGCGGGTTTTCTTCCCAGTCGGTGATGACGCTCAGACTGCCTTCCTGCGGGATCTCCTCACCTTTGATCTGAAATGCCGCGGCACTGCTGGATGTTGCTTTCTTTTTCCCCTGCAGTACGAGATCCAGCAGTTCATTGCAGGCTTTCTCCGTCATTTCAAAATGCCAGTGTTCCAGATTTTCAAGATCCATATTCATCACCTTAACAGATACGATCTCATCAATATGCATACGCAGATGATAACGTTTTTTCTTTTACTCACAATATCGGACTTTTCTGATTCAGACAAGGTCTGATGTGCTTTTGCGTAAAAAACGTACATGCCGGACATGTACGTTCTTTCATGATATTCTCAGCGTTCAATGCTCTTGATGTACGGATTCGTGAAGAATGCGTACAGCAGATATACAGTCATGAAGCACCAGATGATCGGTTCACACCATACAACAGCATCATACTGGAATCGCGGGATCAGCAGTACGACGAACAGGATCTTTCCGATGAACTCAATGATGCTGGAGAACAGCGGCATGATCTTGGAACCGACACCCTGCAGGGCAAATCTCGTCTGCATGAGGACACCGAGCACGGCGTAGAACGGGCCGACGATACGGAGGTATTTCGTACCGTTTCCGATGATAACAGGATTCACGGAACCGGTGATCAGCCTGACAAGCGTTGGTGCGCTTATCCAGAGAATGGCTGTGATCACGGCTGCCATGATGAAGTCATACATATATGCAGAACGCATTGCCTTGAGGATACGCTGGCCCTGGTTCGCGCCTCTGTTCTGCGCAATGAATGCGGAAATGGCAATACCCATGGACATGAACGGCAGGTTGCAAAGCATATAGATCTTTCTCGCAGCTACATGACCGGCAATGATCTCCGTGCCGAGGCTGTTGATGCCTGACTGCAGGATGATCGAACCGACAGATACGATCGAACCCATCACAGCCATGGAATATCCCTGACCGGCAAGATCCTTCATCAACGCGCTCTCATGTCTGAAGTGCTGAGGCTGAGGCACGAGGATCTTCGTGTAGTTGTAGATATAGATCAGGCACAGTACCACGGAAACACCCTGGGCAATGACTGTCGCTACGGCTGCCCCGACAACACCCCAATGGAATACCGTAATGAACATGATGTCCAGAACGATGTTCAGCAGTGAGGAAATGATCAGAAATACCAGCGGCATGATGCTGTTGCCGATCGCTCTCAGCATTGCCGAGCACATGTTGTACGTGAACATGACAACAAGTCCGAGGCCGATCACTCTGATATAGGCGAGTGATTCATTGATGATCTCTGCCGGCGTATTGATCAGCTCAAGCAGCGGCTTGAGTCCGACGATCGACAGCAGTGTCAGTACGACGCATGTCGCAAGACCGATCTTGATCGCTCCGGCAACTGATTTCTTCATGCGTTCCGCATCACCCGATCCGAAGCTTCTTCCGCACACGATCGAGAATCCCTGGCCCAGGCTGTTGCAGAAGCCTACCATCATATCAAAGATCGAAGCACAGGCACCGATCGCTGCCAGTGAATTTTCACCGAGATAGTTTCCGACAATGGCTGTATCTACAGCATTGTAGAGCTGCTGGAAAATATTGGAGATCATGACAGGAATCATGAACAAAATCAATGCTTTTAAGATCGGACCATGCAGGAGATCAACTCCCCCGCTTTTTTTCTGCTGACTCATTTATAAACCCCCTCTTCAACACAGCAATTATATAAGCGTTGCAGCCTCTTTGATATCACAATCTTCCCGCATCATTTCGTTTTTTATCGAATCAAGCGCATAAACAGATAACAAATCAACAGAAATATACGCACGTTTCCATAATTTTGATTATAATTTCTGTTGTATTAAGCGAAAGCTTCGATCCACGTGTACAGGGAAAAACCGTACACGTTTTTTATGGGAGGTCATTATGCAGAAAGACATCTATCGTTATCTGCTTCTGGTTATACTGGGAACTGCCCTTTATGCGCTGACAGTCGTGCTGTTTCTGCTTCCGGCAGATCTTGCCACAGGCGGAACAACCGGCATTGCCCTGGCTGTCCGTCATCTGGTACCGATATCCATGTCCGGTTTCGTGCTGATATTCAATCTGGTGATGCTGGCTGCGGGCTGGCTGATCCTTGGCAGGACATTCGCCCTGACGACCGTTCTCAGTTCGCTGACCTATCCGCTTGCCCTGTCATTCTTTCAAAAACTGTTTGAAGGCGTCGTGCTGACACGGAACCCGCTGCTGTGCACTGTTTATACAGGACTTGGCATCGGTGCTTCCCTGGCGATCGTGATCCGTCAGGGTGCTTCTACCGGCGGAATGGACATTCCCCCGCTCGTGCTGCAGAAGCTTTACAACATCCCTGTCTCCGTTTCTCTCTATGTATTTGACTGTCTGATACTGCTGGTGCAGGCATTGTTCCTGCCGGCAGAGTCAGTCTTGTACGGCATTATCAATGTCCTTATCTATTCCCTGACACTGGATCATCTGCTTGTCATGGGAACATCAAAAACAGAAGTGCGTGTCGTCAGTGAACAGCATGATGCGATCCGCAAAGCGATCCTGCAGCAGATGGACCGCGGCGTAACGCTCATCCAGGCACGCGGAGGCTACAGTGAGACCGGTACGGATATCGTAGTCTCCGTTATTTCGAACCGTGAGCTTCCTCAGCTGGAGCAGCTGATCCATGAGATCGACCCTTATGCTTTTATGGTCGTATCGAAAGTCAGTGAAGTCTCCGGCCGCGGATTCACAATGAACAAAAAATACAGATAGCTACCTGATCCTGTACAGATACTGTACAGGAACTTTTTTTACAAGCCATACCCTGTTTGCGGACAGATAAAACAGATGGCCGTCCCGGTGCATACTTCCGGCATCTACCGCATACACAGCAGGTCTGCCGTGTCTTCGCCCGACATTGACTGCTGTTTCCTCATCCTTCGAGAGATGAACATACAGTCTTGTTTTTGGCAGCAGTCCCTGCTGTTCAATGGAAGCAGTATATTTTTCTCTTGTTCCATGGTACAGGATCTCAGGCGGTTCTGCTTCACGCAGCTCCACGTCCACGGGAATGGAGTGTCCCTGGTTCGCCCTGATCCTGGTATGGTCCTCATTGAATGAATAACGCTGTTTTTCGTCAGTGCGTACGGTCTCTTCCAGGATCTCCTTTGTCAGAATATGCGTTCTGCTGACGCCCTCGATCAATGCTGCTGTATCAGCCCAGCCATGATCATCCAGTGTGATCCCGATCACTTCCGGATGATGCCTGAGTATCAGACTGATATACTTGCTTGTTTTCTGATAAGACATAGCAGCCTCCTCTCTGACATTTGCAGCAATATCATTTCTCTTTACAGCAGAACCCTGATTGCTTCTCCGCAATCCCCGCTGATACAGATGGACTGCTTCGCGATCTGTACAGGACAGTATGCTTCATTGTAGTTCAGGCATGCATAGACTGCCTTCGGATTATCGTTTGTCATCTGCCAGAACGGATACTTGATGATCACCGGGGTGTTCATCCCGACACCGAGCTCCAGAAAAAGCACATGCTTGTGTTCATGCTTCTTCAGGAATTCATAATATGCGGCAGAGGCTTTGTGCCAGCCTTCATCTTCAGCAAATGTTTCATCAGAGCGCAGATTCATCGTCATATCCGAACCGTCATCCGGACATTTCGGAAAGAGCTCATACGGCACTTCCATGCAGACTGCTCCGTTTTCAGGCACTTCAAACTGACCCTTTTCATTTCTGACAAAGCCCTGTGCTTCCATTGCCTTCATGACCCATTCCTCATTGTCATATGTGCAGTGTTGATTCCGGTCAGTGCTTTGAAACAGACCATAGTCACCCTGCGTATAGAACAGACGGCTCTTATCAAATCCTGCTTTCTGAAAACAGTGATCCACATTTGTGGTGATTACAAAATAGTTGTTATCCTTTACAAGACTGAACAGGTCTTCGTATACAGGCTTCGGCGGATCCAGATACCTGTTGACATAGATGTTTCTCGCCCAGAAGGCCCAGAATATCCCTTTTGAAGGATACGGATAGAAACCTCCGGAATACATGTCCTGTATGCCGTAAGTCTTTTTGAAATCAAAAAACCAGTGATCAAAACGTTCTCCTGCATAAATGAATCCCGCGGATGTAGAAAGTCCGGCTCCGGCACCGATCACAACAGCATCTGCTGTTTCGATCTCTTCTTTCAGTTTTGCCAGAGATTCTTCGTGTGATCGCCTGAGTTCTGTGATACCCCCGTGAAAGCTGCGGACACCTCTGATCCCTTTGTTGATCGTTTCAAGATAGCCGTTTGGCAGTTCAGTATAATTCCTTTTCATAGTATTCTTTATCTTCGTCTTTAAAAACATTGAAGATCACCCTTTCTATTCCTTCCGAATATTCTGTAAGCCATTCTGTGACTGTTTCAACCGCAATCTGTGCGGCACGCTGATTCGGGAAACGGAAGACACCTGTTGAAATGCAGCAGAAGGCTATGGACCTGATGCCGTTCTCCAGGCAAAGATCCAGTGAATTGCGATAGCAGTCTGCCAG
>DMBB01000179.1:0-228 GCA_003446295.1 Erysipelotrichaceae bacterium | reverse complement strand
CTTTGCCGGCAGGTTGTACCCTTGCGTAAGCATCGGTACGGCAGTCGGCTGTTCATAGTCATTCCCGTAACGGATACGCAGTTCATTCATCTGCCTGCTGCATTCAGCCCTGAGCTGTATGCCGGCAAATGTATGGATACAGTTGTCAATGCATGTATGCATCGGTACAAAGCATCCAAGCATCTGTGAGTTTGCCGCATTCACAATGGCGTCGGCCGCAAGCCTGGT
>DMBB01000351.1 GCA_003446295.1 Erysipelotrichaceae bacterium | reverse complement strand
TACCTGTTGTTGTTTCTCGGCCATTAAAGGAGGAAACAAAAACATGGCACGTTACACAGGACCGGTATGGAAGAAGTCCAGACGTCTGAGCTTCTCAGTACTCGAAACCGGTGAGGAGCTTAAGAAGCGCACTTATGCTCCGGGTCAGCATGGACCTACAAAGCGCGTAAAACTGAGCGGTTACGGCACACAGCTTCGTGAGAAGCAGAGAGTCCGCAACATGTACGGCGTAAGCGAACGTCAGTTCAGCAACCTGTTCGAAAAGGCTTCCAAGATGGAAGGTATGGCAGGTGTTAACTTCCTCGTTCTGCTTGAATCACGTCTCGACAACCTGGTATACCGTATGGGCTTCGCAAGAACCCGTGCTGGTGCACGTCAGCTTGTCAACCACGGACACATTGAAGTCAACGGAAAGAAAGTGGACATCCCTTCAGCAGAGATCAAGCCGGGTTCCGTCATTGCTGTTCGTGAAAGAGCACGCAACATGAAAGCCATCAACGAAGCTCTTGAAGCCAACATTACAGCTCCTGCATATGTCGATGTCGACAAAGAAAACAAGAAGGGTACATTCGTACGTCTTCCTGAACGCAGCGAACTGAATCAGGAAATCAATGAAGCTCTGATCGTTGAATTCTACAACAGATAAGTTCAGTTGAATGAAGACCGCTCCAGTGGCGGCCTTTTTTTGTTTTCAAGGCATTCATGAATAACTGTTTTTCTGAAATGCGTGGGAAGTGCATATGAAGCACGTATAAAACTATCGAAAGGAGAAATCAGTTATGAGAACGATTACCGTTGAGCCGGAACGTCTGGAAGCCTGTGCGGCACGCATTGATGATGAAACACAGGAATACCAGAGAACGTTCATGCTGCTGTTTGACGCAGTTGACAGAATGAAAGCAGGATGGGAGGGAAAAGACAATACAGCTTTCACAAATCAGATCCGCAGATTTGAGGGCGATTTCCGTCAGATGGCGGTGTTATGCACGCAGTACAGTGAATTTCTAAGAAACTCAGCCAGGGCATACCGTGAAATGCAGGATGATCTTGCAGCGCAGGCAGGTACGCTGGCTGTCGGATAAGGAGGTGAACCATGAGCAATCTGAGAATATCACTGGCAGAGGTCAGCGAATGCGCATCATCGATCCGCACACTGAACCAGCAGATGTACGATCTTCTGATGCGGATGAAGAGTGACATGAATGAAACGAATGTATCCTGGATATCTGACGGAGGTGAAGCGATCAGGACACGCTTCAACCAGTTTGCTGCAAGATTTGATGTGCAGAAAGAGACGATCGATTCCTATGCAAAATTTCTGGATATGACAGTTTCAAGCTACGACACCCTGGAAACAACGATCACTTCCAATGCGGAAGGTATTCAGTACTAGTATCTGTTTATTGACGGCATTCGCAATGAGCATTGTGCTTGGCGGATGCCGTCCTGATCCGGTCGATGAAATACTGCTGGGAGAATGGGTCAGTGAGATCATTGAAAAAGCAGGGATCTTTCCTTCTGAGGAATCTGTTCCGTATTACCTGAACATCCCCAGCGGATCAGTCTGGTTTGAGACGGTGCAGACAGCTGCAGACTGGAAGATCCTGGATCCTGGTGATCCGTTTGATCCGATGCAGCCGCTGACCAGGGAGTGGGCTGCATACACACTGATCAATCTTTCCGGTATGGAAAAGAAAACATCAGACCGTACGATCCGGGACCTTGCAGCTTCACGTTTCCCGGAGCACATATCGTCTGCCGTATCATTCGGCCTCATGGATCCTGATCAGCATAACCGGTTCCGTCCGCGCGAAGTGATGGACAGATCTGACGCTCGTCATCTTCTTGATCAGGTGATCACTTACATCAACACAAGGACATTTGAGCACCATGACGCGCAGATCATCATGGATGAAGACATTCATCTGCTGGAAGAAGAACCTCTGGCATATGATCCGGAATCATCCAGCGTTCTTTTCCCTGCAGGGACGCAGGTGAAAAGCGGAGATGTGATCAGTACAGGTGATCAGGAACATCCTTTTGTGATCGCGGAAAGCACCCAAGAACAGGAGAATGGTACATCCGTCATGGTCAAAGACGCTGATCCGGAAGATGTAATTGACAGGATCGATGCGATCGGATCATTTGATGCTGATTTTTCAAGAGCAGAGATCACGGATCTTCTGGATGGAACACAATCAGTTCCAGAAACATCCTGTACAGACCATTATTTCCACCTGATGGCATCGAGGCAGTACAGCAGGACGCATGTGATAAACGGCTTTACAGTCTCATACACCGTCAATACATCGGGCATCAGGGCTGAGGTCACCAGAACAGCTCCCGGCGGGCTGACAGTCTTCGCAGATGCCTCTCTGACCGGTGTGCATCCTGTATACCAGTGGAACAGCAGCAGGGGCAATGTCGAATACGGATATTTTCGCGTAGACTGCACTACAAATGAATCATTCAGTGCCGGCAGAGATGCATTTGCATCGGGTCAGGCAAATCTGAAAGATATCGATGCTGCAAGGTTTCTGGAATCACTGAAAGAAGCATTTGCACGAGGCAGGGATACTGCAGCACTTGACGTGCCTCTCTGTTCGTTCAGGATTCCTGTACCGGAAGTACCGCTTCTGAATATCACAGGTACAGTCAGTCTCAAGCTGGATGCGGAAGGAAGAGCAAAGCTGAGTCTGTCCCAGCAGCATTCTCTTGGTATGGAGATCAGGAACGGAAAAATGAGAGCCATCCATCATTCTGACAGCCAGTCAAAGGCTGCACTGTACGGTTCCGCCGATTTCATGACTGCCGTATCATTCAGTCTGAATGCAGCATCCCTGTCTCTGACAGATGCTGTGATCGAAGCAGGGATCAATGCAGAGATCACATCGACCGTGCATAGTTATGACCGGCAGGGAAACCATACGGCACTGCAGACATCACTGCCCGCAGATATGGTTGCGGATCATGCTGGAGGCACGGAAGGGATACTGGTATGCAGTGATGCCGATGCTGTGTGGATCCTGGATCTCATCCTGAACTCTTCACGAACCTTGGCAGGCAGATATGGCTTTTCAAGACAGATGAGCCTTCTGAAGCCTGAACAGGCAAATGTATTTCCCGGACGCCGGATCCATATGGAAAACTTCCATATCGTAGAAAGGTGTACGCGAACGGAAAGAGAAAGACCGCCGGCATACAGTCAGCTGCCTGAAAGCGATCAGATCATGATCGCAGAATATGTATTGATCGGGAAAGCAGGGGAGAGCCGCAGTATTGATATTACAAGCCTGCCGGCAGACTGTCCGCGGTCCGCACTCAGTTTTGTCTCACAGGACAGCAGTATTGCACAGGTAAACCAGAACGGTCAGGTACTGCTGAAACAGTCAGGCAGCACGATCATTACCGTTTCCTCTGCAGACGGCAGATACCGTGTACGGTGTACTGTACATGTGAGATATGAGGATGGGAATGCTCATTAAGCTGATCCAGGAAAAAAGGACCGAAACGTTCATCGTTGAAGAAGGCACTGGCAGGACGATCAGTATTCTGAATGAGACATGCCGCATCAGACTGAAGGACGGAAGGATCCTGCTTGAAGTGAGTGAGTCGCTTAAGGCTGAAGAAGCAGGCAAGATCGGTCTGACGGTCTTGCAGCATAAGGAATCAGGCTTCAAAGCCGTATTGATCAGGTTTGAGGATGATCAGGGCTGGGATCAATTCTGCAGATATACGACGCGAAAGGAGATCATTACAGCCGGCAGTTCTGAAACTGATGATATCCGTATCATCCATCCGCTGATCAAAGAACACCACATCGCATTAAATTTAAGAGAGCGTTCTATCAGAGATACCTTCAGCAGCGGGGTATTATCTGTCGATAACCGGATCGTTAATGAATGCAATGACCTGCAGATCACCAGCCGGATCGAAGTACTGAACC
Source organism: Erysipelotrichaceae bacterium (assembly GCA_003446295.1). The sequence continues at coordinate 655 of DMBB01000351.1, read as the reverse complement.
TGAGGATAATCCTGGCTGGTGATATCCTGCTGGCAAATACATGCGGAAATATCCGGGTAGATCTTGATGCAGATGTGCAGGCAGATCTGCTCAGTCATATAGAGCCGGATGTCATTGCCAACATGAATGCCGTGCACTCAGAACTGCCTTCAAGGACATTCCGTGAAGAACTGGAAGAACCGGAACAGATCATGCTGCTGAAACGGATGCCGCTGATCCTGACGGTCGGTCCGGCAGTCACAATGGCTATGGCATCATTTGTGACAAGCTCATTTTCTCTCTGGAACGGACTGATGAACGGCAGACAGCTGAGTGAAATGATTCCCATGGTGATGCTGCCGGTATGCATGCTGATGAGCTCGTTGTTCTGGATGCCGATGCAGAGGATGTATGAACGGCACACTCAGAAACGACAGATCAAGCACAGGATCATGTCGTACAGTGAATATCTGGATGATCTTTCTGCCAGAATCCGAAGCTATGAGGAAACATACAGAAAAATGGCAGAAATGATCTATCCGCCTGACCCTGCCTACAGCAGATATGCTAGTGATCCTTTTGCCGTCAGACTTGGAACAGGTACAGAAGTATTTGATATACAGCTGAGCCAGCGCTTTTCGATCAGTCATACAGACGGACTGTATCAGCGCATCAT
>DMBB01000169.1 GCA_003446295.1 Erysipelotrichaceae bacterium | reverse complement strand
AACTGTTCCTGTTCTTCTGAATCAGCTTCGATCATTTTATCGAAACAGTTATACCATGATATGTCTTCTCCAACGATCCTCTGGAAGTCTAAAGAAGAGCGTATATACTGGACCAGGTAAACAGCCATGCGTTCGATCTTCTGGCTGAAAGTACCGGCTGAAGTTCTGCAGAAGTACCGAAGAAGAGCATCCCAGCACTTGTCTTCTTCGATCGTTCTCAATGTACGGATAATATCATTGCAGTTATTGAAGTAATAGTAGAAAGAGCCCTTAGCTACATCCGCCTTGGTTACAATTTTTGTGACTCCGATTTCATAGGGCCTTTTGGTGAGAAGAAGTGCTCTTGCGGCACGAAGCAGCTTGTTGAATGCTGATGTTTCTTTAGTAGTAATAGTGTTGCTCATATTTTTTTCCGCCTTTCTTGCTGGCATATCAGTCAGGATGGCCATCACTTCCTCAATGCAAAGTCATGATATACCTCAAAAACAGGAAAAAAACGGTCGGTTTGCACAATAAGGCACAGCGCGCACGATCGCGGATAAATCACCTGACTTCATCTGATTCGGAACGTGAATAGTATGTCATCGTTTATTCTTTAATTAAAAAGGAAGGAACTGTTTCTGAAACTGCGTATAGTTCATCAGGAGGGATTATGCGTAAAATGAATGAAATGCCGAAAACAGAACAGCCGCGTGAAAAGGCTTTGATGTACGGCATAACAGCACTTTCAAATATGGAATTACTGGCAATCATGCTGAGGACCGGGACAAAAGAAAAGAATGTACTGGATTGTGCTTCGGAATTATTGGATAGATCCGGAGGACTTTCCGGACTGCCAAGGTTATCCCTTGGTGATCTGTGTACAGTAAGCGGGATATCAAAGGTCAAAGCAATACAGCTGCAGGCATGTTTTGAACTGGTCCAGCGGATCAGTGCTGAAGAACTGTCCGCAGACAGTATCATGGAACATCCGGATAAATTTGAAGAATGGCTCAGGATCAGACTTGGTGCGACAATGCAGGAGGAGCTGCTTGTTATATATTTGAACAAGGCAAAGCAGATCCTTGGAATGGAGACGGTATTCCGCGGAACGATCGATTCCGCCGCTGTGTCTCCCAGAGAGATCTTTCGCAGTGCTTTATCCAGACATGCACGATATCTGATCCTGGTTCATAATCATCCCAGTGGAAACTTAACACCGAGCTCACAGGATCTGAATTTTACATCCAGAATGATCGAAGCAGGAAATACGATGGGTATTGATGTCATGGATCATCTGATCGTCTCGCAAAACGGAATTTCCAGTATTTTATCATCTCGTCAATTCTGCAGTGTCTGATCAGTGTTAAAATATGAATATCATATCTGCCGGCATTATGATCCGGAACCGTGATGCATACAGGAAGATCACGGGCAAGTATGATATACTGTACACCAGGTACGCAATATGAAAAGACTACTCAGATTGATTGTTTGTTCAATATTAATCAGTTTTACACTGAGCGGATGCACGATGATCCGCTCACAGGTTGCCTATACCGTTTATCCTGTCGGTTTTCTTCTGCAGAGACTGGCAGGTGATACGATTACTGCAAAATCTGTCCAAACCGATGAGATCGTTCAGAGAGCACAGCTGCGTGAAGACTATGAAGAACTGCTCAATGATTCACAGGTCTTTATGCACATCGGTCAGCTGGAACCATATCTGACTGTTTACAGTTCTGAAATCAATCAGCTTGCCAATGAACAGCTCGATCTGTCAACGCTGAATGCTGTATATGATTTCCAGCGTTATACCCAGGTCATAGCGGATGGAGAGATCACATATGTGGAATCTCCGTACTATCGCGGAGAAGAATTTCAGATGATCGATACGGATATACAGGACCTTTATCTCTGGACAGACCCGATTGCCATGCTGAGTATGGCAAAGGATATCAGAGACTGGCTGATTGCAACATATCCGGATGAAAAATCCATCTATGAAGTGAATTTTACCCGTCTTGAAACGGATCTGATCAATCTGGATGCACAGTATCAGGCGCTGGCAACAGCTAACGAGAAAAACAACAAAGTCATCCGCTTTGTATCCATGACCGCAAGTTTTGGCAACTGGCAGAAAACATACGGATTCCAGGTATATCCGGTCATTCTATCAAAATACGGAGTACTGCCTAATGCAAAGCAGCTGGAACTCATTGAGGAGCGTATTCGGACAGACGGAGTCAAATATATCGTATATGAGCCGAATATGACTGATGATATGGTCACGCTGTTCAACAGGATCGAAGATGATCTGGGACTGCGCAGGGTAGAGCTCAGCAATCTGTCTTCTCTGACCGGTTCGGAATCAGGAAAAGATTATCTTTCCATTATGTATGAAAATCTCAATGCGCTGGAAACAATGACTGAAGACAGAACTGCTTCGGAAGAGAGCACCACAGCTGAATCAGAAGAAGTAAATAGCGAAACGATCGACGAAACAACCGACTGACATCGAAGAAGGCATATGCCTTCTTTCAGTCTTACAGGAAACGGGGTATTTATGAAAAAATTATTGCTGGTAGATGGAAACTCAATGCTGTTCAGAGCATACTACGCAACTGCATACGGACAGAAAATGACCAGTCCGCAGGGCATGCCGACCAATGCTGTTTTCGGCTTTGCAAATATGATGCAGAAGGCACTGGACCTGACGAATCCTGATGCAGTGCTTGTCGCATTTGATGCCGGAAAGCATACGTTCCGTCATGATCTTTATGCAGACTACAAAGGCGGAAGAAAACCTGCCCCGGATGATCTGGTGCCGCAGTTCCAGATGGTGCGTGATTATCTGGATGGATATCATATCCGCTGGGTAGAACGTCCTGACATTGAGGCAGATGATCTGATCGGTACAATGTCACGTCATTCAGAAGGATATGATACGGTCATCCTGACAAGCGACCATGACCTGCTGCAGCTGATCACATCAGATACCGTAGTCATGCTGATGAAAAAGGGCCTTACCGAGATGGAGATCATGGATGAGGCTGCCTTGAAGGAACAGATGGGCATCGTGCCGAAGCAGATCATCGATATGAAAGGTCTGATGGGCGATCATTCTGATAATATCCCTGGTATTCCCGGAGTAGGTGAAAAAACAGCACTCAAGCTTCTGAGTGAATACGGAAGCGTGGAAGAAGTCATTGCACATGGTGATGAGATCAAAGGCGCACTCGGAAAGAAAGTCCGTGAAGGAAAAGAAAGTGCACAGCTCAGCAAGATCCTGGCAACGATCAAAACAGACGTTGACCTTGATTTTGAAATCGAAGACTGCAGATTTGAACCCGACTATCAATCTTTGGTCAGATTTTTTGAAAGCCTGAATATGCGCTCACTGATCAGAAAATACGAGACGCAGCTGAATGAAACACCGGCGGCTGAAGAACCGGAACCTGAAAAGGTGATCGGCCAGGTTGTTCATCAGCTGCCGGCAGATATGATGAAGGATTCTCTTTGTGTCTGGCTGGACAGCCGTGATGAGTCATTCCTGACTGCAGAAGCTGCAGGCATGGGCTTCTGTCTGAATGGAAACGCTGTATACATGAATATTGATGATATTCGCAGCGACCATGAACTGCTGTCCTGGCTCAAAGGGAAGCATGTACTGATCGGATATGATGTAAAACGTGCGCTCCACATTCTGAATCGCGCAGGCATAGAGGTGTGCTTTTCGGATGATGCAATGATCAGCGGATTCCTTTCAGATTCCACACTGACGTCCACTGATAAGATCATGACTGCATTCGGATGTACAACAAGCGAGTCATATGAGAATATTTATGGCACAGCTGCCAGACCGAAACTGGCTTCTGAAGAAGACAGGGCTGTTTACTGTACACAGATGGCGTCCAATATTGAAAGGATATTCCAGCAGTCTCAGGAACAGCTGGAAGCCTACAAAATGATGTCACTTTACAAAGACCTTGAGATGCCGCTGCTGTATGTATTGAAGGATATGGAGGATATCGGTGTCAGATGTGAGCTGCCGGTACTGAATGAGATCGCCGAAGACCTGAAAACCAGGATCTCTTCCATCAGCAATGAAATATACGATCTTGCAGGGCATCTGTTCAATCTGAACAGTCCGAAACAGCTGGCCGAAGTGCTTTACGATGAACTGGGTCTTCCTTCCGGCAAAAAGAGAAGCACGTCAGCGGATGTACTTGAACAGTTTGCAGGCATGCATCCGATCATCACGCTGATCCTTGACTACAGAAAGCTTCAGAAGATCTACAGCACTTATGCAGAAGGCCTGCAGAAATACATTCAGAAAGATGGCAGGATCCACACACTGTACAATCAGTGCGTTACCCAGACAGGAAGACTGTCTTCCAGTGAACCGAATCTGCAGAATATCAGTGTCAGGGATGAAGAAGGCAAGGTGATCCGCAGGGCATTCATGCCTGATGAGGGCTGCGTGCTCATCTCAAGCGACTACCATCAGATCGAGC
>DMBB01000267.1:223-5479 GCA_003446295.1 Erysipelotrichaceae bacterium | reverse complement strand
TTCAGTGACACTGAACACGGTCTGCTGGCATTCGGGGATATTTCCCTGACTGCCGAACAGCAGAATGAACTGGAACAGTCTGCCTATGGTTCACTGGAGAACAAACTCAGTGAGAAGAAATTCATTGATCAGGCAGATGAATTTGCGATCATGAAAACATGGGAGATCTTCCAGCCTGCCATTACATCTGTTTCCCCGGAATATAAAGTCATCATTGTTGTCAGTGACGCATATACAGGAGATACAGCAGGCTGATCATACGCACCGGATTCATTCCGGTGTTTTTAATCCAAAAAGAGCTGCAGTGCTCAGGTTTGATCCTGATTTCTGCAGCTCAATTGCTTTATGCGGTAGTCTGTTTGTCCTGTTTACAGTGTCGGTACTGCTGTATTGTCGTATTTTCTGTATCCGAATATTTCAAGAACTTCATCCCAGGTGGTTGTAACATGTGCCATCCCGACGATCGTAAATTTCAGTTCTGCCCTTCCGGTGTAATTGCCTGTTCCTTCGATCAGGACAGACGCATACTGCTTCTTTTTCACATTGGACATGTTGACATTGTTCTTGTATGCGATGATACGGTAGTCCGAACTCTTAAGACGTACACCGTCTACGAACACTTCCATGGAATCCTTGCCCGGTTCGATCGGGTCTCCGGTATAGTAATAATCATTTGCACGTCCTGCAAGATACTTACCATGGTAGGAGAAATTGCATGTAGCTTTGGAAAGTGAACCCCTGACAACACGATATGTTGTTGTAAGCTCTGTATAAGGAACCGGATAACCTAATACACTATACGAACTGCTCACATATTTTCCCTTCAGCTGGAAGCGCATCGTTACACGGATCGTTGTTCCTGAAGGTACCACGTCAAACGCACCTACTTTCGTACCGGCTGCCCTGACGATGCCGTTTTCAAGCATCGTGTCATATTCGTAATAATAGCTTGTGAAATACAGCTTCTGATAATCCGTTCCTGCTTTCAATGATTTGGATCCGTCATAGACTACCGGAGATGACTTGAAATCACCTGCTTTTCCGGTATATGCCTTATCCGAAGCAGACAGACTCAGATACATGCTTTCAGCAGCGTAGATATAGAATTCATAACTCGTGCTGCCTGTATAATTTCCGATCAGAGTAACTGTCGCAACAGCAGGATTGTTCATACCCTTCGACACAGTCTTGTTGTTTTTGTAAGTGATCTTATAATCTTTTCCTTCAACGAGCGGAATACAGATGGTCGGATCATTGATATATCTGATGTATTCATATCCATCCGGATCTTCACCTGTATAATAGACGACTCTGATATCTACTTTGGCTCCGTCTTTGGAATACGGTGCTTCCGGCTTGCCGGTCATGAATACGATCTTGACACGCTTATTGTTCTTCGGGCTGGCTTTGTTCACCGTCACTGTCTTCTTGACAGTTCCTGTGAATCCGCTGCCTTCCACTGCTTTGAACTGGATCGTATACTTACCAGCGTTGGTAACTTCTGTTCTGCTGACCGTATAATGCCTGCCGGCGATCAGTGTCACGGAACGGCCGGTTTTGTCTTTAAACACAACGGTCTCTGTGATCTTATGCGGCTGTCTGTTGTAGGTGAATTTTGTTTTTTCCAGTGTGATCGAAGCCTTGCTGAGGGCAACAGCATTGATCTTGAATGTTACTTTCTTTGAACCTTTAAACTGTTCGCCAAGTCCCTCAATGATCACAGAAGCTGTACCCGGCTTTTTGTTGTTCTGATATGTGACTTTGTAATCCCCTGTAGCACCGTCAGTACTTTCCGTCAGAACAGTCTTGCCGTTTTTGACAGTCACTTTCGGTCTGCACTCGTAGTTTTCCGCAAACGGATCAAATGTGCAGGCTGAGATCTTACTGATCGTCAGTTTGGAAACGCTGACCTGATCAGGTTCAACAATGACAGCTATGCCTTCTGCAGTCCCGGTATAGTTGCCTTTACCGTGAAGTGTCAGGGTATAGGTTCCGGAACCGGTCAGGCCGTTCTTGTTCTGGTACTCATCGATCGTGAAGTCTGTGTTGTATTTCAGCGTCCTGTTTCCGGAAACATGTGTGATCTCCGGTACCGGGTTCTGCTTTTTATTGGAATAAGGCGCGAAGACCTGCTTGATCACGATATCACCGGATTCATCACTGATATCCTTCGGATAGATCCTGAACTGACAATTGAGCGTGAACTGATATCCGCCCAGACCGGTCAATGTGACCACTGGTGCCTTCTTATCCAAAAGACTGCCTGTATATGCTTTCGTATTGTTCTTGTAAGAGACCTTATAGTCTTTACCTGTTTCCAAAAGCTTTGTTCCTTCATACAGACGCAGATCAAAGGTGATCGGGCTTCCGGTATAAACGATGTCTTCTTCATACGGCATGCCGCCTGCCCAGATACCCTTTTTAGCTTCATCATCCAGTTCCAGATAACGTTTGTAGTCTTCTTCGTTCTCGATCAGCTGTTCAGGTGTCTTCATCGTATAGGCAAAGGTATAGACTGTATCGCCTGTTGTGAAGCCATCCTTGAACGCTCTTGCCATGATCACTGTATCTACCGAAATGTTCAGCGGTTCACTGTACAGATAGCAGTTCTCTGCTTCCGGTGAAGGTATTGTCACACCATCCAGGGAATACCAGATCTGTGCATCTTCCGGCTCAGCGCTCAGGCTGACGATCGTACCTGCATCAACTGTGCCCGGTTCAACATCTGCTGTAACAGCACCCATCTCTTTTGCTTCACGTACCGTAACGGTGCAGATCTCATATACAGACGGGTTCTGAATGCTGGTGACTGTAATGATGGCAGTTCCATATCCGTTGAAGAATACATCGCCCACAGCTGTCACTGTCGCGACTGCTTCATTATCAGATGAAAATCTGATAAGCGGTATCGTTGCGTTTTCCGGCAGTACTTCCGGGACCAGTTGGAAGGTTTCGTTCAGATCATAAACGATCTTTGAAACAACATTGAGCTTCAGTCCTGATACAGAGATCAATTCTTTATATACAAGCAATGAATCGGACAGCAGTGTTTCATCCTGGATATCAATGGCATTCCATTCTTCCTCTGTTCCGGTAAAGAAGACTTCTTTCAGCGGTGTATCTTTGAATGCATCTGCACCGATCGTTTTGACACCATTTGAAAGTGTCACACTCTCCACTCCGCTTCCTTCAAAAGCACCTGCTCCGACTGCTGTCATGCTTTCGGGAAGTGTGACAGCCTTCAGGGCTGCTGCATTTTTAAACGCACCTGCCCCGATCGAAGTGACTGCATCTCCAAATACAACAGCATCAATTTCATCAACGAATGATGACCATGGTGCTTCAGATGATGAATAGTCCGGAACTGCGCCGCTTCCGCTCAGTGTCAGGACTCTGTTCTCATATACCCAGTCCAGTTTTCCTGCCTTGCCGGAGTTGTTGATAACTTCGATCTCAAAACTTCCGGACTTGCGCTCACCGTCAATATTTCCATAAACTGTCGTTTTACCTGCATTCAATCCTGTCAGCATGCCTGAGGAATCAACACTTACAATATTATTCGGGTAAGAGCTCCAGCTCTCAGTCTGCTGACAATGAGCATTTTCCGGTTCAACGATCGTCTTGATCTGCATTCTGAATCCGACAGGGATCTTTACCTTAGGTACTTCGTATGTTACTTTCTGAACCCTGATCTCGTCATAATCAGTTGTATGGATACTGGCATCATGATATTTGCAGTTAAACGCAAGCCACTGTTCATACGTTCCGGCATAATAAATATCTTTCAGATCATATGAATGGAGTGAAGTATTTCCTATTGATTTTATTGAAGCCGGAAGATCGATCCTTGCGGCACCAATGTTATACAGTGCGTATTCTCCGAGGACTTCCAGTGTTTCCGGAAGTTCCAGATTCTTGAGATTCTTCGTAGAATAGAATGCTTCATATCCGATCTCTTTCAGATTCGGAGGCAGAGTGACTTCCTGCAGACTGGTGAAAAAGTAAAAACTCATGTCACCGATCCGCTCTGCGTTCAATGCATCACCCTCAAAAACGATCTTCTTTACCTTACCGCGGATATCGTACCATTCCGGTTTATTTTCATACGTATAATCTTCTCCGATCCGGTAGATCGTCAGAACTTTCGTATAGTCATTATATGTATAAGCAGGTCCCGGCTCCGGGTCATCGCCGATTTCCGGTGTTTCAATATCACCGCCTTGAGGCAATGCCTCTGCAGGATCCTCTTCTGATGTTTCAGGAAGCTCTGTCTCTTCCGGAAGCTCTTCAGCTTCTTCATCGATTGTTTCTTCCGGAACTTCGGGAATCACTTCCTCCTCTTCCTGAGACTCTTCGATCACAAAAGGTTCTTCCTCTGTTTCTTCGGTGATCTCCTCAAATACAGGTTCGTCTTCCTGTTCTTCGGTTTCCACCTGTTCAAGTGTGACCTCTTCTTCCGGAGTAGCTTCATCTTCTGCAGATACAGGGATCTGTATCATACCGAATGACAGGAGCACACTCAGAGTAACCGAAAGGATCTTTTTACATTGACCGTACATATATACCTCCGCTTACAGCATGCACGAAGGGTCATGCTGTCTGAATATCTTATCAAAGTATATCAAAAAGAATCCGGTCTATTTTTGTCGACCAGCTTCTCGTACTATAAGTTTTCAGGGCTCAAAAACAGAGGCAGCCATGCGGCTGCCCCTATACAGTTGTTCAGAACAGTTTGCTGAAGAAGTTCTTCACTCCCTGCCAGTAATCGACAATGCTTCTCTGTCCGATCTTGAAGGATACGGTCTTTGTTCCGCCGTAGTCCCCAATGCCTCTGAACGTTACCTTAGCTGTTCCTTTGTTGATGTTTTTTACATAACTTCCCGGGACAACTTCGAAGTCTTTTCCAAGTTCCAGATAGAGTTCCTCTCCATCATCTTTAACATAAGCATCCCTAAGGCCCTCTATTCCTGTGAACTGGCTCATATCAGTGATCAGGATCTCTTTTCCAGTGTATTCCTGATTTTCGATCTTGAATGTTGCTTTACTGATGTCGCAGCCTGTGTTAAGGATACGGTATGTTGTGGATACTGTTCCTGTGTAGCTGCCTTTACCTGTTACCGTGACTTTGACGACTGTTCCCGCATTTACGACTTCAGGAAGTTCTTCATCCTCCTCTGTTGAATAGGTAATGGTCTTCTCGTAGTCTGTTCCGGCTTTCAGCGTCTTTCCATCGGTATCCTTCAGTACAGGTGCGCT
>DMBB01000267.1:0-127 GCA_003446295.1 Erysipelotrichaceae bacterium | reverse complement strand
ACCTTGTCCTTGGCTGTAATGGTTACAAGATCAAGCGGTTTCGGATCGATGAAGAAGTCTCTTCTGACTGTACCCTTGTAGTTGCCTTTGAAGGTAATGGTGACTGTCGGCCATTTGCTTACAAACT
>DMBB01000214.1:1596-3245 GCA_003446295.1 Erysipelotrichaceae bacterium | reverse complement strand
GCGCAAAGGCTGCCGCAGGGATATCTAGTATGATCTTATCCGTCAGCACTGAAGCCAGCTTTTTGTGTTCATACTGGATCTGCGGAGCAAGCAGGATGACATCATAGTCAAATGCCTTGTCATAGATCGTCGGAAAAGATACTGCATCGAATGTGTAATCCAGGGTCAGTGTTTCCGCTGCTGCCTGCAGCTGTTCGGCAAAGAATCCGGTTGTCAGTCCGCAGGAACATGTCAGCAGGATCCTGATGCCGTGCTTTTCATTGATTGTGAGCAGCGTTTCCTTCATTTCCCTGAACAAACCTTCCGCATGCTCGGGATCATTCGGTTCAAAATGAAGATAGAACATCGTCTGGCTGTCAGCCAGTGTTGTGATCGTCAGTTCAACGATTCCCAGGTCTTCATGGAGTGCTGCGGCACCCTCCGCATACTCTGTCAGGAACCTGATACGGTTCTTTTCTTCATCATAGATCAGTTCATATGCATCATCTGTCTGTGACAGGAGCCAATCTTTATACTCTTTGATCGTATATTCACTCATTGCTTTACCTCATCAGTTATCAGTTAGTTTACCATACTGAAGGCAAATCATACCCTTTCAGGCAGAAAAATACATTTTTTTCGAGATTTCTCTTGACCTTCCACCAAGGGGAAGCCTTACATTGGACTTAGAAAACAGAAAAAGGCTGTGCATAAACGTATGAAGATCAATCAGGTTGAAGAGCTTACAGGCATTTCCAAAAAGAATATCCGTTTTTATGAGGAACAGGGACTGATCAGACCGAACAGAGATCCTGCCAACGGATACCGTGAATACTCCCTTGCGGATGTAACGGATCTGAACAGGGTCAAGCTTCTGCGGAAACTCGGGATCTCCTGTGAGGATATCCGGAGAATACAGGACGGGAATCTTTCATTCAGGGAATGCATCGATCACCATATCATCAGCCTTTCTCATCGCAGACAGGACCTGATGCACAATCAGGAGATCTGTGAACAGCTGATCGAAGAACACACTGAATTATCCGGACTGGATGCCGAGGCATATCTGGAAAAGATCAGTGAGATGGAAAAAGGAGGTACAAGGTTTATGAATGTCCGGGAGTCAGATGTCAGAAAGAGACGTACCGGAGCAATCATCGCTGCAGTAACAGCGATCGGACTGTTTGTGATTCTGCTGGGAGTGATCCTTTGGGCAAACAAGCAGGATCCCGCACCGCAGGTCATACTATGGCTGATGTTCATGATCATCGGTTCCATGATCATCGGCACCATATTGGCACTTCTGCAGAGACTGAAGGAAGTGCAGAAAGGAGAGATCGATGAAGCTTCTAAGTATTGAACACATCCCGGGAAAAGAATTTGAAGCCCTGGGTCTTGTCAAAGGCACGATCGTGCAGACAAAGAATTTCGGCAAGGATTTCATGGCCGGAATGAAAACACTGGTAGGCGGTGAGATCGTCGGATACACAGAGATGCTGACGGAAGCACGGCAGATCGCCACAAAGCGCATGGTAGATGAAGCGGAGGAACTCGGTGCCGATGCCATCATCGGCATCCGCTACGGTTCATCATCCCTGATGCAGGGAGCTGCGGAAGTCGTTGTCTACGGCACAGCTGTCAGGATACTGGAGAAGTAAGATGATTTCAGG
>DMBB01000214.1:0-1479 GCA_003446295.1 Erysipelotrichaceae bacterium | reverse complement strand
TGGTGCTTCTGTTTGTACTGCGCCGCAGATACGGCTGCAAGATCAAGGCATTCCTGCTTGGTGCTGCAGTCATGCTGGTATTTGCCCTGACCCTGGAAGCCATGATCCATCAGGTCGTTCTGACTTCTCCTGCTGGAGTGACCATTCAGCAGAACATCTTCCTGTACGCGCTGTACGGAGGCTTCATGGCTGCGCTGTTTGAAGAAACAGGCAGATATCTGGCAATGCGGTTCATGATGAAGGACATGTACAGCAATGACATGAATTCTGTCATGTATGGTGCAGGACACGGAGGCTTTGAATGCATGGTCGTCCTTGGCGTCACCGGCATCAACAATCTGGTACTGGCTTTGTCCGGACCTCCTGTCGGTCCAACGAACGTACCCGGGCTGCAGGAGGATCTGACTGCACAGATCTCTTCCTACCCGACCTATATGTTTGCGCTTGGCATCGTGGAACGCATTTCCGCTATCTGCCTGCATATCGCATTATCTGTCTTTGTATGGAAGGCTGTCACAAAAGGCGCCGCATACAGGAAATACCTGTTGCTGGCATATCTCATTCATTTCGCAGTGGATGCGGGCACGGTCATTATCAGCGGCTATACTGGTGCAGTTATATTCGAGGCACTGCTTCTGGTATTCTGCATTGCACTGCTGTACTATGCTTTGAAAATGCTCAGACATGCATATTGAACGGAGCCTCACGGTTCCGTTTTTTCATCTGTTCTGTTCAAAACAATAAACCTTTAAATTACAGCAGTAATATAATGTGAATAATAGGTACTGAAACAGCGTACTATGAAGAAAGAAAGGAAGCGTTATTATGGAAACATCATTTGATCTCGAAAAAGCAAAAGCTGTGATCGACAGCGGCATTGACCAGGCACAGGAACTGATCCAGGATCCGGCAAAGATCGACGGACTGCTGGATGACCTTCAGACAAGACTGAAGGATGTACCGACCGTCGGCACAACACTGTCCAATGTCCCGCTCATGATATCCATGGTCAAGAGCTATATCACAAAGGAGTACACTGCAGTCTCTCCGAGAGTGATCGCAGCGATCGTCAGCTCATTCCTCTACTTTGTAAAGAGAAAGGACCTGATCCCGGATAATATCCCGCTGATCGGACACCTGGATGATATCGGAGTTGCAATGGTCGCACTGAAAATGGTAGAGCCGGAACTGTCCGCCTATGCCCAGTGGCGTCAGACACGCGAAACTCCTGCAGAAGAACCGGCAGAGAATTAATGCATCCCGCCGAGTTGTTTTGTACATTTGATTTACACATTTTGTAAAATGTTCTACTGAAATTTCTCTCACAAAAGATGATATTGCTCCGAAAAATGATTCTCAAATCACAGAGCACGGGAAACGCCTCCTCGCCGCCTATGATTCAGTCAGTCCTGACACGAAGAAAGCAGTAGATCGTATACTGAAGATTTCCGACACAGGTGAACTACTCGGCAATTGAAT
>DMBB01000182.1:2178-5083 GCA_003446295.1 Erysipelotrichaceae bacterium | reverse complement strand
CGTTTCTGAACAGGTTCCTCATTGTAAACAATATAACCGCATTCAGACATCAGAAGAAAAAACTGTATCGTCTCCGATACAGTCTTGCGAACATTTTTTCTGAATGCGTTTATTGATTCCTGTACTGATACATATACTCCTGGGCAATGACCGTAGCCATATACAGCAGCTGATAAGGATGAGATGCCTGATCCAGTTTGGACTCAAACCCAAGCACATCCTTTATAAAGGCAGGATGCTGTTTGCCGCCGGATATCATCCATATCCTGGAACGCGGCTGATTCTGGTTCATGGAGCGCTCAACGCCCTCAAAGTAGCTCCCTGTATATGAGAAGATCAGGATCAGATCATTCCTGCTTGACGATTTGATGTATTCGATCTGTTCCGAGAAGGAAACATTGGAGTATACATGTTTCCCGCAGAACATCAGATCCGATGCAAGAGAGATCGCTGCAGCCTGTGCTTTCAGCAGTCCGAATACAGCAATGCGGTCATACTGCCGGATATCACTGACAAGCCTGTTCAGTGTCTCCCGGTCGATTGATCTGCTGACTTCCCGTACAGCAGAAACAGTATTCTCTTCGTATTCCTGATACCGTTCATCCGGCTCTTCATGGAACGACTGCTGTTCCAGTGAAAGATCCGTATTCATCAGGATTTCCCTGAATTCAGCGAATCCTGAAAGACCGATCTGCGTGCAGAAGCGTGAAATGGAACTGACAGATACATTGCACATATCGGCAATATCCTGGATGCCGTAATTCCTGGCCTCCTGAATATTACGGAGAATGGTCGATGCGATCGCCGCATTGGCCGCTCCGTATTTCTCACTTGTGATCGTGCCCAGGAAAAGCACCGGCAATCTGCTGTATATCATTCAGGACCTCCCGAGGAATTATCTTCCTCCGGCTAAATCATAAAGCATTCTCTTCTTAATTTCTGCAGTTTCTTTGCCTAAAGCTTCGATCAGTGCGAAAGCAAACGGCATAACTGTTGCAGGTCCCTGTGAAGTGACCATATTTCCGTCTGTAACCGTCAGTTCATCTCCGAGGAAGCATGCGCCATCCATAAACTGTGCATAGCCTGTATAACCTGTCAGACGTCTGCCTTCAATGATTCCCGCAGCCGGAAGCACTCTTGTACCGAAGCACATTGCCGTAACAAATTTGCCCTGTTCATTGAATTCACGGGCAATACGGATCACCTCCGGATCGGCGATCAGATTCGGACCGCCAGGTCTGCCGCCCGGGAAGAATACTGCATCACATTCACTGACAGCATCATGTGAGAACAGCTGGTCTGCCTTCAGCATGATCCCGTTCATGCCTTTGACATACTGTTCACCGGTTGTTGAAAATGTGACTGCTTCGATCTCTGCGCGTCTGAGCAGATCTGCCAGCAGCATTGTTTCGCTCTCTTCGTATCCTTCAGCCATCAGAATAGCTACTTTTGTCATATGATTCAGCCTCCCTTTCCTACTGTACTTCCGTGATCGTTACTGCACTCGGATCAAATGCATGATCGTAAAGCATCTTGTCCTTGACCGGCTGTACATCAGCACCAAGTACTTCAGCCAGATAGTATCCGAACGCATAAGCGACGGAAGGTCCGCGGCCGGTAATGATATTGCCGTCCTTTACTACAAGATCTGTCAGATATGTACCGTCTGTGATCTTTTCTTCATAACCCGGATAAGCTGTGAACTTTTTGTCCTTCAGCAGTCCTGCCTTGAACAGAACTTCCGGAGCAGCGCATATTGCGCATACGTATTTGCCGCTGCTGTTCATGCTGAGCAGTACTTCCCTGAGGTATTCACTGCCGCCCATTGCTTCGGTTCCGCCGTATCCGCCCGGCAGAATGATCATGTCTGCTTCCTTTGTCGTTTCATCAAGTGTTTTGTCGCACATCATCGTAATGGCATGTGCTCCTGTTACTTCTTTGTCCGTGAGACCTGCAGATCTGCAGTCGATACCGCACCTTCTCAGAATGTCCATGATAACAAGTGCTTCACCTTCTTCAAATCCACCGGCAATCACGATCTCTGCTTTCTTTGTCATATACCTGTTCTCCTTTGACTACAGTATATGCACCGTACATGATGAAATCCAACGATTTCCAGAAACTGGAAAAAAACATCTTCCATCCCCGGAAGATGTCTTAATTTTAAATGTCATTTGTAAGAATTGATATCAATTCTGCGCATGATGATCACTGCTGCGATCATCAGCGGCAGACCCGCGACCAGCCCGTTGGGTGCCGGTCCGAGCAGCCTTGCCGGACCTGTATCTGTCCTGCAGATGGCCAGCGGTATGGTAGCTGCCGCATTCAGTGCGCCATGGAAGACCGCCGGGATCCAGATGCATCTGCTCTTTTCGTACAGCACATCATGCAGGACTCCACCGCATACAGTAAATATGCAGAACAGCACCATGCCGGTAACCGGAAAGCCCGGATAGTCCATGCCGTATTCATAACCGATCAGCCATATCAGAGGCCAGTGCCAGGCACCCCATATCACACCGCCGAGCAGGATTCCCTTCTTCCTGCCGTACAGTTTCTTTAATTCCGGATAGAGATATCCCCTCCATCCTGCTTCTTCTCCGACAGCCGGAAACATATTGATCAGCGGCGCATAGGTCAGACATCCTGCTGATGTGATCAGAACATACATCGGATATGTGATCCCCTGTGCTTCCAGGGCCTCCAGTGCATTCGGTGCGGCTTCATTGAGAATTGCTCCGCTGAGATCAAAATGGCCCGGGAATATCAGAAAATAGATCGTTGTGCCCAAAGCAGTCAGAACTGCAGGCAGAAACCAGGCTGTCAGGATCAGCTTCATGTTTCCCTTCAGTACCGGCTTCCAGCCCATTCCTTTCAGACTGCTGCCGCTCAGGATCACTGACAG
>DMBB01000182.1:0-2014 GCA_003446295.1 Erysipelotrichaceae bacterium | reverse complement strand
GAATACAGACAGCAGATACCTGAACATTTTCTTTTTCTGATCATTCATGATCGGATACCTCCTCTGCAGCGGTTTCCACGCAGAAACCATGATGGCCGCATTCAGGACATGTCAGCTTTCTGGCGTACGGTGTATGGTTTGCAAAAACAGCTTCTTTGACAGATGGCTGGAATACTTTATGGCACTGCGGGCAGATATAAGAAACATGGCTGAAATAATACCTGCTGAACGGTATGGTCCAGATCAGGGAAGCGATGACATACAGTGCAAACAGATGCCAGTTTCCTGTCGTGATCCATACAATGATGCCCGCAAGTTCCAGAAGCGTGACCGGAAGTGCTGCCAAAAGCAGATTCCGGTGAATGATCTTTAATCGTTCTCTGTTGGACATAACATATGCGATGTCACCGATCGACCCGGCTGAGACAGTTTCAAGCTGCTTCAGTTTTGACCTGAGCGTCAGAACCATATCGAGCTGTTCCTTTCGCTCATGGATCTCCTTCTTCAGGTTCATTTCCTGCTGATCCAGCAGCAATCTTATCAGACTGTCAGGATCATCTTCCTTCAGGATCTCTGCAATGGAATCGATCCTCAGGCCGATGCTGCGCAGGAAGCAGATGATCCGCATCTTTTCCAGATCATCTTCTGAATAAAGCCTTCTGCCTCCTTCTGACAATTGGGAAGGTACAAGAATGCCGCGGGTATCGTAGTACTGAACTGTTCTGACTGTTACACCGCACATTTTTGCGATCTCACCTGTCGTATATCGGGACACAGTTTTCACCTCCTGCCTCAACTATAGTTGATGACGCAGCGTCACAAGCAATACCTGACGCGGGTTATTTATGTATTTTTATATAAATTCAGCTGCAGAATATTAAAACAATGCAGTCATGACTACGCAAAGTACCTGCGAAGAGTCCAGGCATCCCGGAAATCAAACTGCTGCTCGAGCAGCCTGCTGCATTGTCCGATCAGCCATCCGTTGATCAGCGCACAGAAGAAAGTGCCTGCCTTGACGCCTTCAAAATGTCCGAAACCGAAAAACAGAAACGACAGGATGACAGCCAGCGCACAGCTGCAGCAGTCATAGACTGTTTTAACCTTTGTAATATCCGTACCCGTTTTTGCCGAGATCTCTTTTACCATGAGTTCATAAGCTTCCGGTGCGATATAGGTATGGAACAAAAGCGCTACACCGAACGAACAGAACACCAGTCCGATGATAAAGCATATGATCCTGCCGGCAATGCCATCCAGCACGATCATACCGGCTGCAGCCATCATCAGATCCAGAATGATACCGTAAATAAACGCAGTCACAAACGAAAACAGATACATGGATTTGAACCTTCGCATGACAAGCGCGATAATGATCAGCAGGACTGCCTGAAAACAGTATTCCGCCATACCGAATGTAAACCACGGAATAAACTGCGACAATTTCAGATAAAACAAATAAGCCGGCGCAACGACCATGGACATGCCGAAATCAGCACGTTCCATAAATGCCGTGCCTAAAGCAAGCACAATGATGCCTAAAAAATATGCCGTTTCTGAAGACAGCAAACCTTTTTTCTTCATAAGACCTCCCGGATAAGCTGACGTTTGATACAGAAACGGCAAAAGATATCACTATGATAATTCGTTTTGATGATTATGCAAGCTATATGTGTATCTGGAAATCAGGATAATCAAACAATCCCGATCCCTGTTTCAGTCCGTTTTCCATGTACAGCTGTTCAAAAGCATCGTCGATCCGCCCGATCATGTCAGCTGCGATATCCAGGCTGTGATGCCCGGGCAGGATCTTTCCGACCGGTAGCTGTCTGACCCTGCGCACTGACTGCCAGAACTGATATGGATCAGTGGAAGGATAATATGCATACAGGCATCCGCTGTAGATCAGATCTCCCGCATACAGGTACTGTCTGTCTGCTTCCCAGAAACAGCAATGTCCCGGTGAATGTCCGGGCGTATGGATCACTGTGATCTTCCTGCCGCCAAGATCAAT
>DMBB01000401.1 GCA_003446295.1 Erysipelotrichaceae bacterium | reverse complement strand
TGTTAAGCAAAATAGGAGAATATAGAAAATGAAAGAGAATAAAGATTTATATATTGAAAACAATGTGTTGATTGAGAATGCAATTACTAAATATTACGATGATGAAAATGATGAGAATCTAAATGCAGTTATTGAAAGTGTCCGGCAGAGGATGCATGAAGAGGGACATATTCTCTTTTCTGTTCCTGAAGATGCAAATGAAGATCATCAGTCACAGTTTAATACAATCACGGATGATGAAGGAAATAAATGGATCCTGGTTTTTACTTCTAAAGCTGAATTTGATAAGTGTGAATTTGGGACTGCAAAATCACATTCTATTGACTGGACTTTGAAAATCAGTTTGGAAAATGGGTTTGCCGGACTGGTAATCAATCCATGGGGACAGTATTTTATGTTGACAAGAGAACACATGGAAACAATTTTCAATGAAGATGGTGATTTGGAATACTACATCTCTACAGATACGTTAACTCCAGATACTCCGCAAGATGGAACATTACTGAAAAAGGCAATCAGTATATTTAAAAGAAATGCCACTGAAATGAATTTTAACAAAATTTGTATGATACTTTTAAACAGCAAAGTCTGGATACCTTGCAGAACCGACAAAAATGAAACTTCAATACAGATGAATGAAGATCTAAATGAGTTGACACTGGGTTTCTTGCTTAATGATAACAGCTGTAATTTGCCTGTGTTTTCTTCGGCTGAAGAAATTGGTGAATTTTGTGAGGGGTTCTCTAAAATAGAAAAACCCATGATAGATGTTTTGGATTTTGCGGATGATGCAGATGAAATTACTGGAATTAAAGTCGATCCGTTTACTGAATCGATATTTATTCCGAGGAAAATGTTCAAATTTCTACGAGTGGTAGGAGCATCGTTTGAAAATGGTGTATTTACCGATGAATAAACAAACAAATCTTGATAAACCCAGTTTGGAAGAAACCATAAAAAAGATTTTTACAAATGTGAAAATGGAATTGTAACAAGTACGTAAGATCAGACAATAAAAAAGAATCTGATCTTTAGCATCTCTACATACATAGTAGATGCAACACACAAGGGTCTGTGAGCAATTAAAGACTCTTTTTTGAATTGAACAATTCTGTTATTACCTGATTATATTTTCAATATGAAGTTTTCAGGATGGCAGTAAAAAAGTCATTTGGTAATATATATTTAGTGAATCATTTCAAGTATTTGTTAACAGAGAGAATTATAGGATTAGAGGATATTGCTGCTGCCTGAGGGCGTCTTGAGTTGATATTGCTCTCTTTGAAAAAAGAGTTTTAGAGCAAAAAAGAAAAGGGTTAAAGTATAATCATCACATTATATGAAAGGAGTGATACTGATGAGTAAATGGTTGTATACAAAGAAAGAGATACAGAAGGCTTTGGCTGTAGCACTTTATGACGTAGAGAAGTACAATGAGAATCATCCTGATATTATAACTGGTGCTTATATAGCGATTGTTCAAATTTAAAAAGAACTTGAATTTCCTAAGCAAATTAATCCATATTTAGAAAAAAAGAGAGATTGAATTGCTCTGTTTGTGGTTACTACCACTATACCTTTTATATTTGCCAATGTAAGAATATGATAAAACACCGTAACAACCAAAACATTGGATAGGCACAATTGGTACGAACTGCATAAATATATGGGAAAATATGGAACTTGGTATATGAGTGTACTGTTTCCCTTTCATTTACAGCTATGAAATTCGGATATTGATATACTAATTATATTTGGTTTTATCAATAATTCATCTATGCAACACGTGAATCGATATGCTGGATCATGCATTATATTACCTGGTAAAAAGGTTGTCATCAAATTGCTTTTCTTTAGAAAGAATCAGTACGGATTACCCGAATGGCCATCCCTGTTGATCAATGCAAGAACATCATAAAACAATGCAACCCTTAAAAAATCGTGAGTATGTACAATCAGGACGCCATGCAGAATGGGGAAGAAAAGCAGGTGGACAGATCGTATTAGTCATGTGCTGAAATCAGTGATCCTGTCATAAAATCAAATCAGAAAAACTGTGAACGATTCCTTGGAACTTAAGTAATGTAATACGTTATGCAGCGTGTTTGTGGCTGCAGGGAGAATGTATGCTGAGCAGAAGACAGACAGAACTGGTGCTGCTGATGTTGAACAGGGCAGACTATATCATAGGACATGAAATCGCGGACATTTTGAATGTGACCGGCAGAACAGTACGCAGTGATATTCGTGAGATCAATGATTATTTCAAAGAATATGGAATTGGAATCAAAGCAGATGTGAAGAAAGGTTACTGCTTTTCAGAAGAGGATATTCAGAAGCTTCATTCCGATCTGATCTTTGATCTGCTTGCAGAAAATATGGACTTCGATTATCCGGAAAACAGCAATGAGCGCGTGATCTGGATCTTGTTCGGACTTCTCTTTGGAAACACCTACAGCAATGAAGAACTGGAAGATCTTCTATATGTATCAACTACTGTACTGCGCAAAGATCTGCTGGCTCTGAACTACCTTCTCGACAGCAAGACCGGTATCAGACTGAACAGAGAGAAGGACAGATATTATATCAAGGCAGAAGAATCACAGATCCGTGATCTGATCAGCGGTATTTACACTCAGCGTTCCAATCCGGTACTGCAGACAAAATACAGTTATTTTATTTCCGGTGATTCTTCTTTCAGGGATATGGTGAAAGTACTGTGTCCTCTGATCCCGGAATTTGCAGAGATCATCCATCAGAAACTGAGCGGGGAAGGGATCCGTTCTTTTGCTGCAGATATTGCTTTGAGCTGGCATCGCTGTGACCAGGGATTCCGTATGGATGAACAGGCAGAAAACGATGATGATACTGCAGCATTTCTGAAGGACTTTCTGGAACAGAAACTGCCGGAATTTCAAAAACTGGACAGGAATGATTATCTCTGGCTGAGCCGGAGGCTTGCCGGAAAGGACGGCTTTGAAGCGGCAGATGACGAATATGCAGCTCTGAGCAGCACGATCGTCCGTAAAGCCGAGTCCCTGCTGGAGAGGATCGGTTATCAACTGAAGGACAGGGCAGTGATGATCAGAACAGTCAGTGCGATCCTGCGTCGTAAGAAATACCGGGAATACTATGTACTGGACAACCGGAAGACCGTCTTTTCATACGCTCCGGTACCGTTCTATTTTTCATCCGTATTCCGCTATTGCATTGAATCCATGGCAAAGGTCCGTCTTAACAGTACGGATACTGCGTCTTTGACACTTGCCCTGCAGTTAAGCCTTGTATATCCGCGCATCAGAACAGTGATCGTAACGAACGATAACAGCAATACCGCTGATGTGATCTGCAAAAAGATCGAACGTCATTTCGGAAGAAGCCTGGATATTGCAGGAGTACAGAGTGCATATGAATTCAGCTATGCCCCGATCAAGAGCAGTCTTGTGATCAGTACAGTCCCTCTGGAATCTTACGGCAGGAACGAAATACTGATCGACCGTTTATGCAGTGATGAGTCTATAGAAAAGATCAGGGGATCCCTGAGGAAATTCAGACGTCAGAACTTTGCGGTCCACGATGAAGGAACACTCAGCGGAACCCTGGAAAGCGCAATGCATATACTGCTGGAAAAACTGTATGCAGAAAAAGAGATCGGCTGTCCGGATATCGGATATGTGAACGAACATCTTATGGAATACCTGATGATCAGAACCGGAGAAAACTGTCTGTATCTCTGTGTGCCGCTGATATCGGCAGGACATTCCAAACAGTTTGACTTTGTCCTGGAAACACCGTTTGTTTTTCATGATGCACAATATACGAATGCTTCCTTCTTTGTGTTTTCAAGAAATGATTATGAACATATCTATCAGTTTGCAGGAAACGATTTCCTAACTGATGGGAAATAGGAAATTAGAATAATCTCTCTATATTTTTTATAGTGTGGTCACAGAAGCAAAGGCTTCAAAGGAGAAATGTATGAAACTGGAAGATCTGAGATCCGCACTTGAAAACAGCGTCGGAAAAATCGCTACAACATTATCAAATGAACCTCATATGAAAGCACTTCGTGAAGGCATGATGTTTACGCTGCCGTTTACACTCCTCGGGGGCATCATCATGATCATGATGTTCCCGCCTGTTACAGCAAACGCGACAGGTTTCCTGGCAGCCTGGAAGGCATGGGGCGCAAGTTCCATGCTGCTGAGAACACCGTACAATCTGACGCTTGGCATCATATCTGTTTATGCAGTCTTCGGCATTGCGTACAGCCTGGCAAAAACAAAGAATGTTCACCCCGGCTATGCATCCATTATTTCCCTCTTCACATTCATCGTACTTGCCGGTGCACCGGTAAAATCTGAACTCGGCTGGGGTATCCCGCTGGGACAGCTTGATGCGCAGGGCATGTTCGGCGGCATCATTCTGGCAATGCTCACAGTTGAGATCACATCCTGGTATATCAAAAAAGGACCGAAGATCAAGATGCCCGCATCTGTTCCTCCGAACATCGTGGCAGTATTTGATTACCTGTTCCCGCTCGCTCTCAATCTGGTCGTATTCGTTGCAGTGAACGAAGCAGTCAAAGCAGCTCTTGGATTCGGCATCATCTCACTGGTACAGAATATCATTTCACCGCTCCTCTCCTTCACGGATTCACTGGGCTCCGTTATCGTCATCAACCTGCTTGTCATCGGTTTCTGGTTCTTCGGTATCCATGGTGCCGCAATGGTCGCATCCCTGATTGGTCCCATCCAGTCCGCCAACCTTGCTGCGAATGCTGCTGCAGTTGAGGCAGGCGGTGTCGGAACAGCCATCCTGGCAGGTTCCTATAAATCCATCTTCGGCACACAGATCATGTTTGAAGCACTGCTGATCGCAGTCCTGATCTTCGCAAAGAATGACCGTCTGAAGTCACTCTGCAAACTGTCTCTTGTACCGAACATCTTCAATATCAATGAACCGCTCATCTTCGGTCTGCCGATCGTCATGAACGTTACAATGATCCTCCCGATCCTGATCACAACGATCCTGAATACAGGCGCTACATATCTGCTGATGAAGAGCGGATTCCTGAAGAAGGTATTTGTTTCCACCGTTGCTACATTCCCGTCTCCGATCAACGCATTCCTGTCCACTATGGACTGGAAAGCACCGGTCGTCTGGTTCATCCTGTTTGCGATCAATATCCTGATCTTCGCACCGTTCGTAAGAATGTATGACAAGCAGGCAGACGAAGAAGACGCTGCTGAAAGAGGTGAGTAATGTTTCCGGAGAACTTCCTGTTCGGCGGAGCGATTGCTGCCAACCAGTGTGAAGGCGCCTACAGGGAAGACGGAAAAGGACTGTCTGTAGCAGACTTCCTTACGGGAGGAACGACCTCCTCCCGCAAGGACGGGTTCTCATTCACACTGGATGAAAATACCTATTACCCAAGACATATAGCTATCGACCATTACCACCGCTTCAGAGAAGATATCGCCCTGTTTGCAGAGATGGGATTCCGCTGCCTGCGAATCTCGATCGCCTGGAGCAGGATCTTCCCGAACGGCGATGATGAAGAACCGAATGAAGCAGGACTGAAGCACTATGATGAAGTGATCGCAGAGATCAGAAAATACGGGATGGAACCGGTCGTAACGATCTCCCATTTCGAAATGCCTGTCGCTCTGGTTGAGAAATACAACGGCTGGACAGACCGCAGAATGATCTCGGTATTCCACAGATATACACAGACACTGTTTGCCAGATACGGGAAACAGGTGAAGTACTGGATCGTCTTTAATGAGATCAATGCAAATGTCAACGACATCAAGGGACACCATGAATACGCGATTCATACCGGGATCCATTTCCGTCCTGAAGATGACCGTGCCCGTCTTGTTTACCAGGCATGCCATCATATGTTTACTGCCTGTGCAGATACTGTGAAACTCGGTCATGAAATGATGCCTGGAGCTATGATCGGCGGTATGGTGGCATTCATTCCTAGATATCCCCGTACCTGCGATCCGGAAGATGTATTGAAAACATTTGAAGACAACCGTAAGAAAGGTGTCCTGTTCCTGGATGTCATGTCCAAGGGCAAGTATCCTTACTACTTTGAAAAAGAACTGGAACGCCGCGGTGTAAAGATCGAAAGAAGAGAAGAAGACCTGAAGCTGATTGCAGAGAATACGATTGACTTTGTTTCCTTCAGCTATTACATGACACTGACGGATTCTGCTCATCCTGAGAAGTATGACAAATCCGACGGCAATGTATTCTCTGGACTCAGGAATCCCTACCTGAAGTATTCCAAGTTCGGCTGGAGTGTTGACCCGGTCGGTCTGAGATACTCACTGAACTGGCTGTATGACCGCTATGACAAACCGCTGTTCATTGTAGAAAATGGATACGGTGATTATGACACACTTGAAAACGATACTGTCATTGATGACGAACGTATCCAGTATCTTAATGATCATCTGAAAGAAACAGAAAAAGCGATCCAGGATGGAGTAGACCTGATCGGATACTGCACCTGGGGACCGATCGATCTGGTCTCCGCAGGGACAGGAGATATGGAAAAACGCTATGGATTCATCTATGTGGATCTGGACA
>DMBB01000370.1 GCA_003446295.1 Erysipelotrichaceae bacterium | reverse complement strand
GAGATTATGCAATATTCTAATGCAACAATGGCACAAGCATACAAGGCGAAAGAAGTCATTCCAATTTGCGAAGATTTTTTGGCTATTGCAGAATTGACTGATAAGAAAAAGGCATTATCTATGATGAAAAAGGAAGCAAAAGCTGAAAATCCTCATGACAGAATGCCATACCATAGGGTGTTTGGAGCAACTGTTTTGCCCCGAAATAAATGACTGTTAGCAGCTCGTGTTGAATGTCCGCGAGTTGCTTTTTATAATGTCCTGTGCGTAGAAAGGAAAAGCTCTGAGTGTAATGATTTCGCCGTCTTCACTCAGAGCCATGGTTTTACCCATGCCTATGATAACAGATAAGTATCATATCGAAAACAGCGAATCCCGTCCTTAGTAATCATCGATGAATATCCGGACTGTCCCCTATGCGGAAATAAACTCAGTTTTTCATTTCATGTGCCCCGGAAGCTTAAAACTTACGGCGGCGTTTCCAGCGAACATGGCATCCCTGTGTGCTGGTGTAAAAATGATGACTGCCCATTCAAATATATCCGCATTCTTCCTGACATAATGACTCCTCATAAGCACTACAGCACAGAAGTGATCGAAAACGTCGTCGATGAAGTCTGCACCCCTGAAACAACGCAGACAGAAGACTATCCATGTGAGATGACAATGGAGAGATGGAAAGCCTGGATCGCCGGTAACAGAAATCATGTCGATGGAGCTTTGAGATCCATCGGCAGCCGGCTCTTTGAATTCGGAGAGGAGCTTCTGAATTCAAGTGTTTCATTGATGGATCAGCTCCGCAAAGACGGCGAAGGATGGCTCACTGTACTCAACCGCATAACGTGGAATAACGGCATGCCTTTTTTTAATGCCCGCCAGCTGAAGTCTGTTTCAACGGATTTGTTTTCTGTCTCTGAAAAGGATGTTCTAACCTTCCTTTGTAAGGAGGAAGACAGAAATGAAAATCAAAGAAGTCACAGACTGGCGGGAAAATACAGCTCTGAGCAGGTTTCAGATCATCCAGCCTCTTCTGGATCAGACCCTTGATAAAGCCAAAAGGGTTGAAATCCGAAAGAAGCTGGCAGAAGATCATGACATTTCAGAGAAGACACTCAAGCGCTGGGAAGATGCGTTTTTTCAAAGCGGCTTCAGCGGTCTGAAACCGGCTGAGAGAACCGGCGGGCAATCCTCAAAGCTTCCCGATAACTTCCCGGAGCTTCTTGCGGAAGCGATTCAGCTGAAACGGGAAGTCACATCCCGTTCAGTCAGTCAGATCATTTTTATTCTCGAAGGAGAAGGAAAAGCAGCTCCGGGTGCACTGAAGCGTTCAACTCTTCAGCGCTATCTGTTTGATGCGGGCCTTGGAGAAAGGCAGCTGAAAATGTACAGACAGGATGAACAAAGCACGATGACAAGACGGTTCTGTAAGCCGCACAGAATGATACTTGTCCAGGCGGACATTAAGTACGGTGTGGGTGTCATTGTCACAAAGAATGGAAAGAAGAAAACAGTCTATCTTTCAAGCATCATTGATGACCATTCCAGATATATTCTCTGGTCTGAATGGTACGAATCCCAGGATGAATACTGTGTGGAAGACGTCTTCCGCAAAGCGATTCTCAGAAACGGCAAATTTGACAAAGCTTATACGGACAATGGCTCGCAGTATATTTCAAATCAATTGAATATGAGCTGCGCCATGCTTGGCATCACCCTGAAGAGAGCACGCATCCGCAGTGGCAAGTCCAAAGGCAAAATAGAAAAATTCCACCAGGTTGTCGATACATTCATCGCAGAAGTAAAGCTGAAGAAAGTCATGGACATCGCAGAGCTTAACCGCTTATGGAGAATCTTCCTCGATGAGTACTATCACAAGAAGCCTCATGACGGCATTAAGGAATACTACGAGAGTAAAGGAATCACTGTTCCGGATAAGGGAATTACCCCGGAACAGGAATGGAACCGTGATTCACGGGCACTTGTATTCCTGGATTCAAAAAAAGTCGGAGAAGCCTTTCTTCATCATGAAACACGCTATGTGGATAAAGGCGGTCTGATCAGCTATAAAGGCAGAAAATATGAAGCCGGTGCACAGCTGATCGGTGCGCAGGTGACCATCGCATTTGATCCGATGGATGACAGAACAATCACAGTATATCCGAAGGACTCAGCTCCTTTCACTGCCAGACCGGTTCAGATGTCAGAATACTGTGCAAAAGATATACCTGTTCCCAATGCCATCGCGCAGGAACCCGTGACATCCAGATTTCTGGATGTGCTTGAAAAGAAACATAAAGATTCGCAGAAGAAACTGGCAGATGCCATTTCATACAGCGATTACGGAAAGGAATAATCAAAATGTTTGAGACATCATTCGGGATGGAAAGATCACCATTCGTAAGAAACATACCGCCTGCTCAGTTATATGAATCCTCATCCATGCATGAGGCTCATGACCGGCTGTGCTATGCGGCTAAGAATCAGCTGTTCGCAGTCATTACCGCAGATGCCGGATGCGGTAAATCCACGCTGTTAAGAAAATTCAATGAGAGCCTTCCGAAGGATCAGTACCTGATCATGTATATATCTGATTCAAAGCTGACACCCAAGTGGCTGTACAAAAGCCTTCTGGATCAGCTTGGGCTGGAAGCCGGCTTTTACAGAGGAGATGCCAAGAGACTTCTTCAGAAACAGATCGAGATCATCCGGAATAAAGAACACCGCAAAGTTGTATGCATTCTCGATGAAGCACACCTTCTTGAGAAGGAGACCCTGGAAGAGTTCCGGTTTCTTCTCAATTCAAACTATGATTCCGAAAGTCAGATGGCACTGATTCTTGCTGGGCAGACGGAACTCTGGGATACAAAACTCAGATACCGCAAATATGCGGCAATACGGCAGAGGATTGATATCAATTGTGTGCTTCCGCATCTGGACCGCTCAGAGACAGAACAGTATATCGAATCAAATCTGAGCTATGCCGGATGTGGTCAGTCTTTATTTACTGATAAAGCAATGGATGAGATCCATCGCGTATCAACCGGCATACCGAGAATCATTAACCGGATCTGCACAAACTGCCTTATCTACGCCTCACAGCAGAACAAGAAACTGGTTGATGATCATACTGTGCGCTTTGTATGCGAACATGAGATGCTCGCTTCAGCAGAATAAGGAGGCATCGATGAAAACCACAATTCAGAGAAACTATGATGTCAGGGTTTACCCATATGACGGCGATGAAGAGGAATACAGCAGCTATCACCTTGAAATCAGGGACATATCTGAAAGGTTCGTGGCTATGCACATCATGGCTCCAGGAATGTATGACACATATATGTATCTGGCAAATCTGAATGACACTATTCTGTTTACCGATCCGGATGAGTACAAAGGAATACTGATTCCATGGCCAGGTAATAATAGTGACACTATTTATGAGTGTCTTGAGGAAATTGATGACTATGATGAAGAACAATGTGCCATACTGTCTTCTGCAATCAGTACCGTCTGGCACGATATCTTCCGGCTTCAGCGGAACGTTCTGAATGAAAACCTGAAACCATGGGAGGAATAGCCATTTATGGCATACCTAGAGAGGTCTTGGAGATCTCTCTTTTATTACCGCTGGATATTATGTATTATCCGCTTCGGACAACAGTAAGATCAACGGAGCGACATTTTTACAGATCTGTTCATGGACATTTCAGCTAGGCAGTAACAAGCAACTGTATTTGGTCGTGCAGAT
>DMBB01000344.1 GCA_003446295.1 Erysipelotrichaceae bacterium | reverse complement strand
ACTAACTATTACATATCATAGCACTGTTTTCCTGAGATACAAAATGTTCCCTGCCGTTGGCAGAGAACCTTCTCATCCTGTCTTTTGTTATACTGCCCCATTCCGATTCTCTCCAGCTGCTCAGCGACGAAGGCGTCCCATTTCTTCTGCCAGGCAGCCAGCATTTTTTCAATTTCCGGATCGGAAAGTCCGCTGTATCTGATCAGTCTTTGTGTTTTTCCTGATAGCCGGCCACGATGCCCCTGATAATACCGTCGGGATCATCGTAGTCGATAGGTATCTGTTTGCCGTTTTTCATCCGGAAGATCAGTTGCTTTTTCACCAGCTGCACTTCCTGGATGTTTTTATATTCCAGGTGTCCGGCATAATCATATGTCGTATCAAATGCCTTAGGCAGGATAAAGACGCTGCCATATACTGTTTTGAACAATGATTTCTTCGTAGTATCAAGCCAGGCAATGACATCTTTTACAGAAAGGCCCATTCCGGCATTCTTTATCGCCTGTTTCACTGTTTCCGGATCGTCTTTGGCAAAGACCAGTCTGTTTTTATTTGGCAGTGCTTCTGCCACGTCCGCGACCGACTGATCGGACGCCTTCAGGGTTTTCAGCAGCTGACTGTAGAAAGCAGCATCACTGCCGCCTTTCCCGGCATTCTCATGAAGCCTGTCATATACGTTCTTCTTCAGGCTGGCCGCTTCAAACAGTTCCCGGTAAGAATTCCACACCGGATCTTTCAGTTCACTGTAATGATACTGCCGCCATGCCGGCTCGATTTCATCCAGCACTTGATTGATCAGTGTCTCCGCCTTTTCATTCTGTTTGATGATCAGAAAAGACATGGCCATCAGTTCAGCCGTTTCATATCTCAGCCGGTAATTGACAGCTGTCTGTTTCTGCTTCAGGGCAACAACATCTTCATTCGTCCATTCACTGACTTTTTCATTGAAAAGTTTCCGGCATTCTTCGTCATCGCGGAATCTTTCCGGCAGATTATTCCGGTATACAAAATCCTTGATATGGAAGAACTCCGTCAGGAAGGAAGAAAGTCCGTATTTCCTGTATCCCATCCGGCATACCGAAAAGGAATCAAGCAGACGTCTGGTGACATCGAGTCTGTCCTCATGCGTCAGAGATTCCGTCGTCAGCATCTTCATCTGGGCGTAATCGTTATATGCACGCACTTTCCAATTCAGATACTCGCTGTCACCCCCGACAGACATCATGTCAAAGGTTTCCGCCGCCTTGGCGATATACTCGAAGGCTTTCCGGTTATCGCCGGCCGATCTGCCTTTATGCAGGTTGTACATATTCATATAACTGCCGGCAAGCAGAAGCCGGTTGGCAGGAACAGGATTCTTTTCATACATTTTTTCCCGAAGAGCCAGATCACGTCTGTACATTTCTTTCCACTTCTTATCATCGTCCATACGCATATACACTTCACCCATACTGCCGTAGTAGTTGGAATACAGTGTATTGTTCTGTTCGATCAGATAATCGCAGAATTCTTCATCGGCCAACAGTTCATCACATTCATCCGCCAGCTTCAAAGCTTCGGAAAGAACTCTTTTGTCAGAGTCATTCTTCAATGCCCAGATTGCCTGATAATAGGTATTGAACAGGATCTCCCGGTCTTTGAAATCCGCCCGATCCATTTTCTCGCGGCAGTAATCCAGCTGGATCTTTGTATATTTCCGCTTTAAAGGAATACTGTGGGGTGTAAATCTGACAGCTACCTTGCACAGCTTCATGATATATGCCCGCTGATGGGTTTCCGGCAGGCTGTCGAATTTCGCCTGCAGAAGTTCATATGTTTTATCCAGGATTTCACAGACAAGTTCTGACTGCTCTTTGTTTTCTTCAAAATGGTTCGGAAGCTCATACAGCACGAAATTGAGAAGACCATATTTGTACTGGTCGTTCTCCTGAACATAACTGATCAGTCCGATGGTGGCTTCCGTCCCCTCACGGATAATCTGATAATGGAAGTTTTCGGCAACAGAACGTGCCAGTTCAGAATCCTTGCTTTGGCTGCATTCTTTTACAAAGACAGCCAGGTCTTCGTATTTGCGGGCTTTGAGCAGATGCCAGACATATTCACAGCGCTTCAGGGGATCTTCTTTGCTCAATGTTCCAAGATAGGCACAGATCTCATCGTTGTATTTTGCGAAGTCAGTATTCTGCAGTATGCCCTCCCGCAATGATTTATGCATGAAGTCATAACGGCCGTCACTTCTGACAATAAAGTCCGTATTCAGATAATTGATGTAATGGGCAAAATCCAGAGTGCTCCAGTTCCTTTTGCATAAAGCAATCAGATCAGATACCCTGAGTCCGAATCTGCTTACAGCAAGATACTTTCTCACCTTCTCACAGAACAGCCGGTTGATACGCCGGCCAACTTCTTCAAAGACATATTCCGACAAGGAAGGAAGATCAGCAGGCATTTCATTGATCAGCGTGATCTGCCTTTCGGCAATCGCCGCATTCGGTTCCAAGGTAGAACTGTTGATCACATCAAAGTCCGTGACGTTCATGATGCATAAGCGCTGCACCATCAGTGAAATGGACAGCGGCAGACCGGCGGAAGGATTGTGCATGATACCTTGTTTGACAGAGCCGTGCAGTTCTTTTCTGATATGGTCCAGATAGCCGTCAATGACTCGTAACTGATCCTGTTTACTCATGTCTTCCAGTACCAGAGAAGACAGATAATCCGTCTTGATATCCTTCGTACAGGTAATAAAGAACTTCACATTGGCGGGAATCTTCTTCGGAATGAAGATCATCTTCGATCTGTTCTCATCCGGAAACAGCTGGTCGACCGCGTCGATCAGCACATAGACATTCCCTTCCGCCGGTACCTTTGCAAGAACGTCCCTGTATTTCTGCAGCAGTTCAGAGACAGGCATACTTTCGGCAAGATCTGACTTCTCTCTGGCAAGCAGGCAGAGATCCGCAATGATCATTTCCGTAATGTGATAGGCGTCGGTTGCCTCCGGTGTCAGACCGCAGGCAATCGGCAGTACATGATGCCCTTCCTTTTTCAGGGCCATGGCCAGATAGGAAAGCAGCGTGCTCTTGCCGCTGCCGGAATCACCGGC
>DMBB01000283.1 GCA_003446295.1 Erysipelotrichaceae bacterium | reverse complement strand
AGATCGTCAAGACGCTGTACAGAGGTACGGAGATCCTGATCCTGGATGAGCCTACCGCTGTATTGACGCCGCAGGAGACGGATAAACTGTTCACCATCCTGAAGAATATGCGTGAGGACGGAAAAGCCGTCGTGATCATTACCCATAAGCTGAATGAAGTCATGGAAATATCCGACCGCGTCACCGTACTGCGCAAGGGTGAGAATGCCGGCACCGTACTGACATCCGAAACAAATGAGCAGCAGCTCACAGAAATGATGGTCGGTGAAAAAATCGTTCTTGATATAAACAGGGATTTTGTTGAAAACAAGGCACTGCGTCTTGAAGTCAAACATATGACGGTGCTGAATCCCGACAAAAAGAAAGTAGTCGATGATATCAGCTTTGATCTGTACAGCGGAGAGGTCCTCGGCATCGCAGGTATTTCAGGCTCCGGACAGAAAGAACTTCTGGAAGGCATCATGGGCCTCCAGCATTGCGAGGAAGGCTCTTCCGTCATCTACTACTCTACGGCACACGGAACGCATGAGCTGGTCGGTCTTGATACAAAACAGATCATCGGCTACGGTCTGCATCTGGCATTTGTACCGGAAGACAGATTAGGCATGGGGCTTGTCGGAAACATGGGTATTACCGACAATGTCCTGCTCAAGCGATACAGAAAAGGCAGCGGTCCCTTCCTGCATAAACAGCAGCCAAGGCAGACAGCTGAAAAGATCCGTGAGGAACTGGAGGTTGTTACGCCGGATCTGGAATATCCTGTCAGACGTCTGTCAGGCGGAAATGTCCAGAAGATCCTGGTTGGCCGTGAGATCAACAACAAGCCTACTGTCCTGATGACAGCCTATGCAGTCAGAGGACTGGATATCAATACATCTTATACGATCTACAACATTCTCAATGAACAGAAGAAGAAAGGTGTTGCGGTCATCTATGTCGGCGAAGACCTGGATGTCCTGCTGGCATTGTCAGACCGCATCATGGTCATCTGCGAAGGACGCATGACAGGCATGCTGGACGGCCGTACTGCCACCAAAGAACAGCTCGGCTATCTGATGACTAAGACAGGAGGTGCGGACTGATGGAAAAGAAAACGGCTCATAAAGCACCGCTGTTCCATGTCAGGAAAAAGGATGACACCACACTGGTGCAGGCGATCCTGATCAGAGCGGTATTCGTCATACTGGCGCTGCTTGTATCAGCACTGTTCATCTACTTCGTCACAAAACTTGATCCCATCAGCGTATATACATCCATGTTCAAGGGTGCGTTCGGTACATCCAGACGTACCTGGATCACGATCCGTGATACATGTCTTCTGCTGATGATCAGCGTTGCCCTGTCACCGGCATTCCGGATGCGCTTCTGGAACTGCGGCGCTGAAGGACAGGTACTGATCGGAGGTCTGACAACTGCTGCCCTGATGATCAATTTCGGCAGTAAGATCCCTACAGCATTACTGCTGCTGATCATGCTTGTCGTATCTGCTGCAGCAGGCGGCATCTGGGCGCTGCTTCCGGCAGTCTTCAAAGCCAAGTATGATACGAACGAAACACTGTTTACGCTCATGATGAACTATCTGGCGATCCAGCTCGTTGAATTCTTCGTAGATATTTGGGATAAAAAACAGTCTCACTCCGTAGGCATCATCAACATGGCAAGCCATGGCGGCTGGTTCCCCGAAGTACTTGGCCAGCAGTATACGATCAACATCATCCTCGTTGTGATCATTACCGTAGCTGTATATGTTTACATGAAGTATTCCAAGCACGGTTATGAAGGCGCTGTCGTCGGTGAATCCGTCGCGACAGCCAGATACGCAGGCATCAACGTTCCTTCGGTCATCCGCAGGAATGTCCTGCTGTCCGGTGCGATCGCAGGTATCGCGGGATTTGTTGAAGTCTCAGGCATCTCTCATACCATTTCCAAACAGACTGCAGGCGGACGCGGCTTTACCGCGATCATCGTCTGCTGGCTGGCAAAATTCAACCCGTTCATCATGGCGATCATCTCGCTTTTCCTGGTATTCCTGGATAAAGGAGCCTCACAGATCGCTTCCGACTTCGGTCTGAACGAATTCGCGTCTGATATCATTACCGGTATTCTGCTGTTCTTCATTCTGAGTGCCGAATTCTTCATCAATTATTCCGTATCCAGAAGCGAACCGGTAAAGGAGGAACACTGATGTCATTATCACAGCTGATCTCATGGTGTGTCGCAGCGATCACATTCGGCACCGTCATCATGTACGGTTGCATCGGTGAAACAGTCAATCAGAAAGCCGGCGGACTGAACCTCGGTGTTCCCGGCATCATGCAGCTGGGAGGCATCTCTGCCCTGGCTGCTGCGTTCATTTATGAAAAGTCGGTCGGAACGCCTGTTCCGGTCGTCGGAATGATCATTACTCTGCTGGCGTCCATGCTGGCAGCGGGACTTGGCGGACTGCTCTATGCATTCCTGACCGTAACGCTCAAGGTCAATCAGAATGTTACTGGTCTGACATTGACGATCTTCGGTACAGGTGTGGCAAACTTCTTCGGAGGCAGTATGATGAAGCTCTCCGGAGGCGTCGGAACGATCTCGGTATCCGCTACATCCAGTGCCTTCCGTGCAAAGATCCCGTTTGTATCAACACATTTCGGAACATTCGGTTCCATCTTCCTGTCACACGGGTGGATGGTCTATACAGCGATCATCATCGCGCTCATTGCCCAGTATTTCCTGAGCAGAACAAGAACCGGTCTGAATCTCCGTGCTGTCGGTGAAAATCCGGCAACTGCCGATGCGGCAGGCATCAACGTTACGAAGTACAAATACCTCGCATCCGTGATCGGCGCTGC
>DMBB01000257.1 GCA_003446295.1 Erysipelotrichaceae bacterium | reverse complement strand
ACATTAGTAAGCAGTTCCTTCAGGAGTCTGTTTTTTTCCTGTTCAAAGGAGAATTCCATCTGCAGGATATTGGCTGTTTTGTAAATCTCGCTCTGCAGGATCTGCAGTTCCCCTTCATAAGCTTCTTCAACTTTCGGCAGCTCGGCATGGTCCTGCACGCGGGAAAGATAATCGGAAAGAGCCGCAATCCGTTTCTTCTCTTTTCTTCTTTCCAGAAACTGCCATCCTGCAATGGAGGAAAGAATCAGGATGAGAATCATCAGAAACCAGACCATCATCAGTCCCCTTTCACGCGGTAGCCGACACCGCGGACAGTTTCAATGAAATCACTTCCCATCTTGTCACGCAGACGCTTGATGTAAACAGTCAGTGTGTTGTCGCTGACATATTCGCCAAGATCATCATACAGGCAGTCAAGGATCAGCTCTCTGGTGAGCAGCTGGTTTTTATTGTTCACAAAGATCAGAAGAAGTTTGTATTCCATTGCGCTGAGAAGAACTTCCTGATCATTCCGGTAAATCTTTCCTTTGGTAAGATCGATCAGGTTTTCCCCGATCCGGATCAGGGCGGATTCTGTTCCTTTATATCTGCGCATGACAGCCCGCATGCGGGCGATCAGTTCGCGGATATGAAACGGTTTGGTGATATAATCGTCCGCTCCCTGTTCCAGGGCCATGACTTTATGGATTTCATCATCCATGGCTGTCAGAAACAGCACCGGAATGCCGCTTTTCTTTCTGATTTCATAAAAGAGATCAAACCCGCTTCCGTCCGGCAGTGTCACATCCAGCAGAACCATTTCAATCTGATTCAGTTTTTCTTTCACGATGGATGAGGCTTCTTTCAGACTGGAGGCAGTGACAAGCGAAAAGCCTTCACCCCTGAGTGAAAGAGTGAGGCCTTCGAGTATGAATCTGTCGTCTTCAACTAACAGGATCATATGCTGTCCTTCCGGATTTCTTCTGTCAGATTTGTATTCTGTTCTCTTCTGTAAGAATACCACCCGCTGACAATACACATCGTTACAGACGCGATCACACTGAGAACAATTGCTGACACCGGGATCGCGATTGCAAAGTCACCGAAGGCTGTGCTGACAATCTTTTTAACCGCAAAGCACAGTGCTGCTGAGATCACTGCCGCATAGACAATGCTTTTGAAGCAGATGATGCCTGCTTCTTTCAGCAGTGCGTTTCTTAACTGCACGTCAGTCATTCCGACAGCTTTCAGGATTGCGAATGTCTTTCTTCTGTAGGCAATTAAACCGCTGATGGAATTGAAGATATTCATGAAGCAGACTGCTGAAGCCAGGGC
Source organism: Erysipelotrichaceae bacterium (assembly GCA_003446295.1). The sequence continues at coordinate 1,392 of DMBB01000257.1, read as the reverse complement.
TGTAAAGATGATCAGGATGATCCGGATCAGTTTCTTCAGGGATGTCTGGATTGTTTCGGGAAGATATGTATCATGGCTTGTTAACATAAAGTCATCCGACTGTGCGCTCCTGATCTCCGTCAGTGTTCTGCTGAAGGACTGATTTGTTTCATCGCCATCGAAAAGATAAATCCTGTCTGCCCCGGAACAGGCGTCCATTGCGATCAGCTGCTGCGCGTCGGACAGAGGAAGAATGCCGCTGAGTTTTTCTCCGCTGAAGCTGAACCATTCAGACAGCTGTTTTCTGTCCGCTTTTGCGGCAACTGTAAATTCAACTTTCTCCAGTCCGAATTCAGCCGCAAAGACATCCCCGGGCTGACAGCCTGTCATATCGGAAACTTCATAATACCGGTAGTCTGATGCGGAACGCTGCCATACGCCATAGTAATCCGTACTGACCGCGCCGTCTTTGACAAGGATCACACGCGGTTTTTCTGTTTCCGGAGAAACCGCATGAAGCGACTTCATGATTTCATCAAACTTTGCATCATCAACCGCCACGAAGTCCGCAAACAGGGCACGTTCTTTTACATGTTCCTGATATTCCTCTTCGCTGAGTCCTTCCGGATAGTACTGCATGATGACATCTCTGTATGCGTCTTTGAATTCATCGGAATAATATGTTTCATCCGCTATGGCGATTGTTGAGAAATCATACATGACTTCCCCGTATTCTATGCCGCCGGTTCTTTCCAGCTGTTCCTTCAGGCTGTCAAAAAGAGCCGCGTCATTGACTGTATACAGCAGATATTCATGAGAGCGGAAGGATTTGCTTATCGCACCGTCTGTATCACGGAGTTTGAAGCCGACCATCGAAATCAAAGCGCCTGAAGCATATGTCAGTACGGTCATCACTGTCATAAAGGCACATAATGCTTTGACAATTGCCGAGCTGCGTCTTCTTTCTCTTTTCAAAAAACCTGCCGCCAGCATCATTTCAGCTGACTGATATGATTTAGTCTTCTTCGCCTTTGTCTTCTTTTCATTTTCATTTCCTCTGATCGAAGCCACAGGACCGATCTTTGACATTTTGTGTGCGGGAAGGAATGCGGACACAAAGACTGTCAGAAAGCTGCAGAGAATGACGGCAAGCACCGATTCAGGTTTCAGTACAAGCGTCACCGGCACTGTCTTTGTGAGATTCAGTCCCATGAAAAGCGCCGCCGCATCATCCATCAGTGAGACTGCAGCCTTGATGATCAGCAGTCCTGAAACAAAGCCGATGGGAAGCGCGATTGCCGTCAGCAGGCCTGCTTCAAAATAAACAGAACTTCTTTTCTGTCTGGCTGTTGCGCCGATGCTTGTTAACATTCCTAAATACTTCAGTCTTTCATCATAGGAAAGAGCGAATAC
>DMBB01000223.1 GCA_003446295.1 Erysipelotrichaceae bacterium | reverse complement strand
TTTCTATTTCTTCTTCTTTGGAAACTGTCTTTTCACTTTGTGCTTTAAAGGCTCCTTGAAATACTTCTCGTATCTGTTTTCGCAATACATGGCACGGTTGCGGAAGCGTTCGAAGTTACAATAGCCATTGGCCAGCCGGATCATTTTTTTATGTAGATGTATTTACTGGTAAGAATGTACTGTCTGTTGATGTAGATGATTCTGTCGTCTTTTGTGCGTACGCTTTGAAAGACCTCCAGTAATGGAGTGCGGATAGGACAGTTCAGATGTTCAGACAGTTCCCTGTTGGAAAAGCTTATGGAAAACTGGTCAATAAAGGAAGCCGGAATGATCCCGGTCTTTTCTTCGATGGTCTTGAGGATCGAGGTATCTGAAAGCTTGTTGGAAAGCAGGAAATCGAATTGACCGGGAATATAGTCGATCTCAAAGATGCAGGGCTCGCCGTCGACTTTGCGGACTCTTTTGATGATTATGATCTGTTCGGAATGCGTGCCAAGTTCTTTGCTGATCTCTTCAGGACAGAGACCCAGTTTGCATTCAATGATGTCAGTCGAGGGAACAACGCCCCTTTTCAGGCAGTTTTCTGTAAAACCGAAGCCGGAATATATCCCTTCTTTGTGAACTTTTTCTTTGACAAAAGTTCCTTTGCCGTGTTTCTTGATGATCTTTCCTTCGTTTGCGAGCTGCTGGATCGCACCTCTGACAGTCACTCTGGAAACGCCGTACATATCTGCCAGTTCAAATTCTGTCGGGATCCTCGCTCCGGGTCTGTATGTTCCGTTTTCAATGCTTGTCAGTATCTCGTCATGCAGCTGCTTCTGAAGCGTGACCGGGCTCAGCTGTTTTAATTCCATATCTATATTATAAACATTTTTTCTGAAAATCGGGATTGACATCTTTAAATAATACGTATTAGAATATCATTAAATAAGACAACATAATACAACATGAAAAATGAAAGAAAAATCGTGATCGCATCACATGGTCTGATGGCGAAAGGCATGGAGGATACATGCAGGATGATTATCGGTGATCTCCCGTATGAAATTGAGAGTTACTCGTTGGTGCCGGGCAGGCATCCCGATGAATTCAGAAGCAGAGTGGAAGACGAGATCCGCAGCAATCCGGAAAAAGAATATGTGATCCTGACTGACCTTTACGGAGCTTCCGTATGCACATCGATGTATCAGCTCCTTGTTTATGAAAATGTCGTTCTGTTTTCGGGAATGAATCTGAATCTGCTGCTGATACTGATGCTGGAATATCCTGAAAGACTGAAAAAAGAGGATATCGAAGCAATCGTCAGAGGATCGGCAGACGGTTTGAAGCAGGTGAGATTGTCGGCGGAAGAAGAGGAGGATTTCTGAGAATGAGAAACAGAGACTTTTTATCACTATTTAAAAACAGAAAGCCCGTGATCGGAATGCTGCATCTGAAGGGAGACGATAATGAAGACGTATTCGAAAGATTCAAGAAAGAGTTATCTGTCTATGAAGAATGCGGAATCGACGGAGTGATCGTTGAGGATTATTTCGGCGATTATACCGATCTGGAAAGGGCTCTGTCCTATATCCACAAGAGAGGGACTGAACTTGTCTACGGTGTAAACTGCCTGAATGTCGATCCCATGGGGTTCTATCTGGCGAGGAAATATGATTGTGCCTTCCTGCAACTGGATTCTGTCGTAGGTCATGTCAAACCGCGAGATGAAGCTACGATCCAGGCTTATCTGGAATTGGAACGTCAGAGCTATGACGGCTGTGTGTTGGGTGGTGTCAGATTCAAGTATCAGCCTATGCTTTCAGTCAACAGCCTTGAACATGATCTGATTGTCGCGAAAAACAGATGTGACGGCATCTGTGTGACACAGGATGCGACCGGACAGGAAACATCGATGGATAAAATCATTTCCTTCAGAGAAACGATCGGTGATTTCCCACTGATCGTCGCTGCCGGCGTGACTGCAGACAATATTGAAAAGCAGATGAGATATGTGGATGCTGCGATCATCGGTTCCTATTTCAAAGATAACTATAAGGACGAAGGAGATGTCTGCAGGGAACATGTGCAGAAGATCCTGGATGTCATGAAAAAGATAAGGAGCGGATCATAATGATTCAGTTAGTAAGAATAGATCATCGTCTGCTGCATGGTCAGGTCGCATTCCTGTGGGTAAGGAACGTATCAGCCGACTGTATTCTGATCGCAAATGACGAGCTGATCAGAAACGAATTAAGGATGAGCGCCTTGCGTCTGGCAAGACCGGAAGGCACCAAATTGATCATCAAAGATCTAGATGCATCGATACAGGCGATCAATTCCGGAGTGACTGACAAATACAAACTGCTTGTCATCGTTGAAAATGTGGCAGATGCCTACAGGCTGGCCAAGGCCTGCCCGGTCATCCGAAGCATCAATATCGGAGGCATAAAAGCGGCTGATGACAGAAAACAGATCTCCAAGGCTGTCTTTGTCAGCGAGGAAGATATCTGCATGTTCAAGGAACTGGATGAGATGGGAGTTGAGCTTGAAGTGCGTATGGTCCCCAATGATCAGAAGACCAGCATTATGAAGCTTATATAAAAGAAAGGGAATAGAATGGAAAATTTATTTTTGAAAACTGTATTGATCTTTCTGGTAGCTCTGTTTGGCTATATGCACAGCTACTGGGGATCAACGATGCACAACAGGCCGATCGTTGTTTCTGCGCTTGTTGGTCTGGTACTGGGCGATCTTCGTACCGGTATCATGGTCGGTGCCACTCTGGAACTTGCCTTCCTGGGTGCTGTACCAATCGGCGCCTCCAATCCTCCTGACATGGTGTCAGGTGCTGTGATCGGTACGGCATTTGTCATCCTGTCCAAACAGGAGATCGGTTCAGCAATCACGCTGGCCATCCCGGTCGCGACACTCGTCGCATTATTCGATAATTTCCAGATGATGTTCCTTCTTACAGAGGCGGGACATATCGCAGACCATTATGCGGAAGAAGGAAACTGTGACAAGATCGACCGTCTGGTCAGGTTCGCTTCGATCGGCAACAAGGTCGCTTTATCGCTGATTGTTGCCCTGGGATTCTATTTCGGTATCCCGGTAATCGAGTCCCTTCTGGCTGTGATACCTGATTTCATCGTCAGAGCGATGGATGTCGTTGCAGGACTGCTGCCGGCGATCGGTGTTGCAATCCTCGCAAAGAATATCATGACAAAAGAACTGGCAGGCTGGCTCTTTATCGGCTTTTTGATCACAGCCTATCTGGGCGTTTCGACGATGGGTGTCGCATTGCTTGGCGTGAGCGTCGCACTGCTCTATTTCTTTAAGAAAGAAGACAGGAAGGAGAACATCGATGACAACGAATTCTAATGAAAAAAAGATTACGAAGAAAGAACTGCAGCAAATCTTTACAAGATCCTGCACTCTGGATTCCGGCTGGAACTATGAGCGTCAGCAGCATCTGAATTTCTGTTACATGATGATCCCGGTCCTAAGGAAGCTGTATGCGGACAGGCCAGAAGAAATGAAGAAGGCCTTAAAGAGACACCTGGAATTCATGGCTTGTACGCCTCATATCGTCACTTTCCTGGCAGGTATCTGTGCCGCGATGGAAGAAGAGAACGCCAACAATCCGGACTTCGATGAAACGACGATCAGCTCCGTCAAGACTTCTCTTATGGGCCCGATGGCAGGATTCGGTGATTCGATCTTCTGGGGATCCCTGCTGACGATCGCCGTGGGTGTCGGTACATCTCTGTCTTCACAAGGCAGTATCCTTGGACCGATCATCTTCTTCCTGATCATCAACATCCCGGGCTTCTTATCCAGATACTATGGCCTGAAGATGGGCTATTCCTATGGAACATCCTTTTTTACCAGCATGAATGAGAGCGGTCTGATCAGCAGGCTGACAAAGACTGCTTCGATCCTGGGCCTTCTGGTCGTAGGTTCCATGGCAGCTTCCCAGATCAGTATCTCGATCCCGTGGGAGTTTGAGATCGGCGGTGTCGTGACCAACATCCAGGAATACATCGACTGGATCATGCCGTGTTTCCTGCCGGCCTGTGCCTTTGCACTGATGTACTGGCTCTTAAAGAAAGGCATCAAAACGACGACGATCCTGATCGGGACCGTCATTGTGTGCTGCATCTGTACATATTTCGGCATCCTTTAAGGTCCAATCAGACAATAGAAAAGAAGAGCGCGACAATGATATGCACCCCCTAAACCGGACAGTACGGTAAAGGGGGTGTTTTACTGTCCGTTTTTTTGACCAGGCTCTTTTCATAAAGAGAGTAAGATGAGCTTGAAGGAGGAAATATGAAAAGGGCAGAAAGATTAAGTGAACTTCGTATCGGACAGCAGATTTTTGATGAGAAAGACGGGACAAA
>DMBB01000100.1 GCA_003446295.1 Erysipelotrichaceae bacterium | reverse complement strand
CAGGAATATGAACGGGATCAGATAGGAATCCATTACAAACATCAGTACCAGACAGCTCAATGCGACAGCCATCATGACATAAACCGGAGCTTCCGCTTCGGAGAGATCCTCCGTATCGACAAGCACTGCGGACATTCCGCTCAGGAATACCCGGTTGTCTGCGATACTTCTGATCTTCCTGACTGCCTCCACTGTTCCGTCTGCCGATGTTGTGTCATCGAAGATAATGAACATCAGTGACGAATCACCCTGATTGAACGCATCCATGATCTCTTCCGGCAAAATTTCCATCGGGATCGAGATGTCCAGAAATGAATCGTACCAGATGACGTTTTTGACGTGATCTGTTTCCATGATCTGCTGTTTCAATGAGACGATGTCTTTCTCCGGCATTCCTTCGGTAATCAGGACCGAGAATGCTCCGCTTCCGAATTCTTCCTTCAGAATATCCTGACCGACCATCGTTTCAATATCTTTTGGCAGATATGTCAGCAGGTCATAGTTGACTTTTGTGTGAATATATCCGATTCCCGAAGGTATCAGCAGCAGTACTGCGATGATCAGGATCAGTTTGTGATACTTTGTGACCCATTTGCCTGTTTTTAACGGCATTTTATCTCCTCCGTTTCTTTTTTGACCAACGGTCGATTATTTCGACATTGCTGTTATACCTCTTTTTCGACTAACGGTCAATAATTTTTACCTGCCCGCTGAACAAAATGATAGATTTTGAGATAAAATGATTCTGATGAAAACAGGAAAAGCTGAAGAAAACAAAAGAAAAAAGCGGGAAGCATTAATGCATACCGCATTTGAACTGTTCTCCCATGAAGGGATCGCCCATACCAGCATCTCCGATATTGCTGAAAAAGCCGGAGTGGGCAAAGGAACTTTCTATTTCTATTTCAAGGACAAGTATGATCTGAGAAATCATATCATTGCGGCTAAATCCGGTGAGATCTTTATTCGTGCCAAAAACGCACTGGATCAGACAGATTTGGTTCTGCTGGAAGATAAGATCATATTCCTGGCAGACAATATTATCAGTCAGCTGGAGAATGATGTGATCACACTGCGCTTTGTTTATAAGAACCTGAGCTGGGGTGTATTCGAAAGTGCCTTTATCGAACATCGGGATACCAATATCGATTTTGGGCTTGTTTTTGAATCCGCAATCCGTGAGTCGGAAATCAAATATGAAAATCCGCTGATCATGATCTATATGATCATTGAACTGATCAGCAGTACCTGCCATGATTCCATTCTTTACGGAAAGCCGCTGCCGATCAATGAAATGAAAGGTTATGTTTTCCAATCCATCCGTGCCATCATGAGAGCACAGCAGATATCCCCGGAAAAGATATAAATTCCTGCATCTGCAATGAAACGAAAACGGCCCACAAATTTGGACCGTTTTTTATTACAGTTCTGCCAGTGCTGTACCGTCTGCCCGGGGATCGCTTCCTCCCAGACGCACACCATCCTCCCGGATCTGTATCACCTGCGATGCGCCGGATCCGGCAAAAGGTTTCATGGGTATCGTTTCGTGTCCGAGTGCTCTGAGCTTTTCGATCTCTTCAGAGCCGATCTGTTCCTCGATCCTGAGCGTATGCTTTCCGGTTTCATGGTCTACGGCATCATGCCATTTTGCATGTTCCAGAGCAGTCTGTACATCCAGTTTGAAATCCACCAGATTTACGATCGTCTGCATGTTCCACTGAGGCTGTCGGTCTCCTCCTGGTGTATTCCCTACAAAACAAAGTCTGCCTGACGGATCACGCATCATCCAGGTGTTCAGCGTATGCATCACTCTTCCTGAAGGTCTGAGACAATTGGGATGTCCGGGTTCCAGTTTTGCGCCGGGAGCTCTGTTGTTCAGGATCATTCCCGTACCGTCTACCATTTCTCCCGAACCCCAGACGCCTGCGATCGAGGTAATGAATGAGCAGGCATTTCCAAAACGGTCTACCGCGATCATGCTTGTTGTATGTCCATGATCGGAACCGTTCAGATCAACATCTTCCAGAGAACGGTCCATGCGGATCTTCTCTGCCAGCTGTCTGATATGTTCAGGATCGAATATTACAGGATTTGTGACAAACTCAGGATCACCATAATAATGTTCGGCATCATGGAAAGCCAGTTTCTTGGCTTCGACCATCAGATGGACTGCTTCTGCGCTGTCCGGACCGTATTGTGCCAGATCAAAATGATCAAGGATCGCCATTTCCTCCAGATGTTCGATACCAAGTGAAACCGGAGGTGTCTGATAAACCGTATAGTCTCTGTATTTCACACTGATCGGCTCAGTGACCACTGTGCTGTGCTCCGCAAGATCTTCAAGCTCCAGCAGGCCGTCGTGTCTGTGAGAATAATCAACGATCCTCTCAGCGATCGATCCTTTATAGAATTCATCCCTTCCTTTTTCACCGATCTCCTCAAGGAAATCAGCAAGTTCAGGAACCCGGACCGGTTCAGCGAACTCATATGGCTTTCCGTTGTTCAGCCAGACAGATGCCAGGTTTTCATGTCTCAGCATCATCGGAAGTGTGCCATGGCAATGACGGATGACCTTTTCAGCCATGGGAACGCCTTCTCTTGCCAGCTTTACAGCATCCTTCGCTGCTTCCGCAAATGTGGTCGTTCCGAACCGTTCAAGTGCCGTAAAGTACATATCGATGGCTCCCGGTACTGTTACCGACAGCATCCCTTCTCCCGGTACTTTCTTGTATCCTCTTTTTGTATATTCCTCAACTGTCGCGCGTTTCGGCAGTCTGCCCGATCCGTTGAGGGCTGTAATATGATCTGATGCAGCATCGTAATAGAGCGCGAACGCATCTCCGCCCGGTCCGCACATATCCGGCAGAACGATCCCGGCAGTCAGCGCCATCGCGACACATGCGTCCATAGCGTTCCCGCCTTTTTCCAGTGCTCTGAGACCGGAAACTGAGATCAGGTAATGGGCAGATGATACCATTCCCTTTGTGCCGGCTGCGATCCCTCTGTGTTTGACAAAATCATTTCTCATTGTGCGACACCTCCTGTTTCATTGTACCGTAACAATGAAAAAGCAGTCATCAAAACTGCCTCAAAGCATTACTGATGTTTGCTGTTTCTGATAAAAGCCTGTTCGAGTCTGCCGGATCTCTTCAGCCAGAAGAAATACGCATAAACACAGACTGCCTGGAAGAACCAGCCGACCGGAAAGCCGATAAACACAAAACGGATGTTCCAGTCGATGTGCATTGATATATACAGGAAGATCTGACGGATGCCGATCATGCCGATCAGCGACAGCATCATGACCTGTCTTGA
>DMBB01000031.1 GCA_003446295.1 Erysipelotrichaceae bacterium | reverse complement strand
AAACGCCATGACGATATTCTGACCGCCAGCGTTGAATTCGATATGGAAAAGCTCCAGCCTACATACAGATATATGGAAGGAACGACCGGACAGTCAAATGCTTTTGAAGTCGCACAGCGCTACGGTCTGCCCGGCGGTATCATCAAATATGCAAGATTCCTGAAAGACCAGGCGAGGACACAGGAAGACAAGCTGATCGAACAGCTTGAGAGCCAGGTTGCTGAAAACCGTCAGCTGAAAGAACAGCTGGAACAGGAAAAACAGGAACTGGATGCGAAACAGAAGCAGACAGAAGAACTGCTGAACCGCCTCGAACAGGAAAAAGACCAATGGAAGGCAAAAGCAGAAGCTGAGATCAATGCATACCGTCAGAATGCTTACGAGGAAGCTGACGAGATCCTGCGGCAGATGCGCGAGATGCAGAGCAATGCGAAATACCATGAAGTTCTGGCAGTCAGGCAGAAACTGAACCGCAAAGAAGAGATCAGAACGCAGAACAATGAACCGCTCAAGGATGACCGCGGCTTTGCGGTGGGCGATGTTGTTGAACTCAGGGTCAACGGTCAGGCGGCCAGGATCACTTCGATCCGCCGGAAAGACATTACGATCGAACTGAACGGCAGACAGATGCATGTGAAAGAGGATCAGATCCGTCACAGTCTGAAGATCCTGCCGGAAAAGAAAAAAGAAGCGTTTGTAAAATTCGGCGGAAACGTTCTGACTTCCACGATGTCTCCTGAATGCAATCTGATCGGAATGAGGGTTGATGAAGCAATGGAAGAACTGTCAGACTATCTGGATTCTGCCAAGATGAATCATCTGCTTTCCTTCCGGATCATACATGGCGATGGAACAGGTGCACTGCGCAAAGCAGTTCATCAGAAGCTTGACCATGACCGTGATGTGGATTCCTACAGGCTCGGAATGCCGAATGAAGGCGGTACAGGCGCTACTGTAGTGACACTGAAAGGATGACCGCATGGACCGTGAATATTTAAAGGCGAAACTAGCCAATCTGCCTGATGAACCGGGCAGTTACCAGATGAAGGATAAAAACGGCGAGATCATCTACGTCGGCAAGGCAAAAAACCTGCATAACCGTGTCAACCAGTATTTTACCGGTGCACATGATTTTAAAACGACCAAGCTTGTATCCAACATTGATGATTTTGATTTCATTGTCACCAGAAGCGAAAAAGAAGCGCTGATCCTGGAGATCAATCTGATCAAAAAATACAGGCCGAAATACAATATCATGTTCATTGATGACTCGAGCTATCCTTACATCAAACTGACGAAGGAAAAGTATCCGAGACTGATGATCGCACGTGATATGAAGAAGGACCGGAACGCCAGATACTTCGGGCCGTTCCCTGACGCGACAGCAGCGCGCAATACGCTGAAGATCCTGCAGACACTCTACCCGTTCCGCAAGTGCACAAAGCTCCCGGACAAAGTGTGCCTGTACTATCACATGGGCCAGTGCCTCGGACCCTGCGAGTATGAGATCAGTCCTGAAGAATACGAAAAGATGTCCGACGGAGTAACTTCATTCCTGAACGGGGACACCAAAGAGATCACCAAAGAGCTGAACAGAAAAATGCTGGAAGCCAGTGAAAACCTGGAGTTTGAAAAAGCTGCCCAGTATCTTGAGATGATCACCAGCATCGAACGTGTCATAGACCGTCAGATGATCGAAACCGACAAGAAAGGCACAAGGGATGTATTCGCGTGGTATGAAGACAGGGGATATCTGGCAATCACCGGATTCCTGGTCAGAAACGGCACTGTACTGAACAAAGAATTCCGTTTAAAGCCTCTGTACGGGGATGCTGCGGAAGAATTTCAGTCATTCCTGCTGCAGTTCTATGAGGATCATCCGAAACCCAAAGAGCTGGTGCTCTCCGCGGAATGCGAATCATTCCAGCAGGACCTCCAGGATACGCTCGGCATGGCGGTATTCATCCCGAAGAAGGGCTACCGTCAGAAGCTGATCGATATGTGCATCGAAAATGCAAAACAGCAGCTCAACCTGAAATTCGACGCGGCTGAACAGCAGAACAGCATGACTGAAAATGCTGTCAAGCAGCTTTCCGAACTGGCAGGACGTCCTATGAGACGTGTAGAACTGTTCGATAACAGCCATATCTCAGGTCAGTTCACTGTTGCCAGCTGTGTTGTATATGAGGATGGCGTGCCTGATCGGAAAAGCTACCGTCTGTATAAACTCCATACAGGCAATTCCGATGTGGATTCCATGAAGGAAGTCGTTTACCGCAGATACTTCAGACTGCTGAAGGAGAACGGGAGAATGCCTGACGGTATCCTCGTCGATGGAGGCAGAACCCAGATCGAAGCCGCGAAAGAGATCATTGACTCATTGGGCATTGACATCAAGATCATGGGTCTGGTAAAGGATGACAGACATAACACAAATGCACTGATGGATACGGATTTCAGAACATTTGATATCGACCGTGACTCCGGATTGTTCTTCCTGCTGACAAGAATGCAGGATGAAGTGCACCGGAGAGCGATCTCATATCACCGCAAACTTCGCTCAAAAGCACAGACAAAGTCGATCCTGGATGAGGTGGAGGGAGTCGGTCCCAAACGCAAGCAGAAGCTCCTGAAAGCATTCGGAAACTTCACAAATCTCAAAAATGCGGACGTTGAAGCCATTGCCGAAGTCGTTCCGATGGAAACTGCAGAAAAAGTATATGCGGCATTGCATGATGAAGGATGATATAATGTCAGGTATGAGTGAGATAAACCGTAACAGTCTGAAGATCAGAATACTGACAGCTGTATTTGTTTTATGTGTCGCTTTGCTTGGTTCTGTATGTATCGGTATTCTTAACAGCAAATATGATTCACTGTCAAGATATCCGTACACAGATCAGAAAAGCCGGGAACTGATCAAAGAATATCTGACGCCGGACGAGATCGACTATATTATTGAATACTCGATCGCACCGAATGTCTTCATCGCTTTTATCCGTGAAGAAGGATTCAATATTTACAATGCGGCTGAGTACAAGCGCCTCTCAACGTATCAATGGGATAGAACACCGGCCCAGATCGTACGTATGGTCGAAGACACAAGGGATGTGATGGATATCGATACGCTGATCATCCTGCTGTCCCAGTATTCCTATGAAGAGATCAAAGACTATCTGGACAACGGAGATCCTTATAAACAGGACAGTGTTCTGGTTATGAATGCATCCAATCTTGACGCCTGGGTAGATGCGAGCAATACGATCGTAAAACGAACACCGACCCAGCTGCGCGTCTTATCCGAAGAAGTTCCGAGTGATAAACAGATCCTGATGCAGGATGAAGCCAAAACACATCTGGAAGAGATGTGCAGGGATATTCAAAAAGGACTGAATTCGGAAAGGGCATGTGCAGGACTGATCGTGACCGAAGGCTACGTATCCTATGATGCACAGAAAGAACTGTATGATGAAGCAAAACTGAGATACGGCAAAGAAGTGCTCAGATATGAGCAGTATCCCGGTCATTGTGAACGGCAGCTCGGACTGACATGTGATTTCCGTGTAGAAGGCATCAGCAACGCGACATTCGAGCGGACACTGCAGAGCCTCTGGCTCCAGGAAAATGCATACAAATACGGATTTATAACCAGCTGGGATCACGAAAGTGAGAAGGTTACCGGAATCGGTGCCCAGATGTACCATTACCGGTATGTAGGAAACCAGCTGTCCACACAGCTTCATCTGAATCATCAGACATTCGCTGACTATATTGCTTCTGCTAACCGCTAGCGGAAGCTTTTTTTTATCCGGGACAGATCATCAAGCGGAATGAAAAAAGACAGTCAGAAACTGATCATTTTCATCTCCTTCTCAATCGCTTAACATGCATGAATAAAGCCTGAAAGGTTGACATATGTAAACTTCAGTAATACGATAAAAGGGACTACATATGTAGTCCTTTTGGGGGGATCATGGAAGGACTTAGTGAAGCCGAAAACAGAGTGGCAAGAATTATCTGGGATCATCCCGGTATTTCTTCAATGGATGTCTGGCATATCTGTGAAGAATCATACGGGTGGAAAAAATCAACCGTATTTACCTTGATCCGGAGGATCAGAGACAAAGGTTATCTGCTTCCTCAGCGGAGCGGTCTGAAGATGATCATCAGCAAAGATGAGTATTACAGTCAGAAAACGAAAAAACTTGTAGAAGAAGAATTCAATGATTCACTGGGGGACTTCATTACAAGCTATCTGAAAGACAGAAAACTGACTGTGAATGAAACGCAGCAGCTGACTGCTCTGCTGGAAAGCGTATCGGAGAAAGAAACAGGAAAATGATATGGAGACTGTACGTAAAAAACTGATTCAATTCAGCGCGGCAGTCATGACAGGTATCTGCTTTACGATCTATCCTGCCAGTGCAGAAGATCCCGATTACTCTGACTCAAAGTATTGGTCGAATCTCTGCTCGGGTCTGCTGCCATTGACAGCTTCTGAAAAGCAAAGCTGCAGTGCTTACATGGATTACATGTCGGCACAGAGCGAGGAACTGAAAAAACAGCTGGAAGAGATCGAAGCACAGCGTGCAGCGATCGCTGAAAACGTTGTGTACTATGCACGTCAGGTGAGCGGATATCAGTCACAGGCTGATGCGCTGAACGGAGAGATCTACGATCTGAATTACAAGATCGAAGTCAAGCAGGCAGAGATCGATGAGAAACAGGCTGATATTGATCAAAGAGAAGCAGATATTACGGTGACGGAGGAAAAGATCCAGAAACGAATGGAGATCTCACAGGAAACCATGAGACTGAACCAGTTCCTGGATGTCATCATGGGGGTCCGGAAATTCTCGGATCTGATCAGAGTGATCAATGGTCTGTCGGATATCACCGGTTATGACGAAGAAGTCATGAGAGAGCTTGCTGAAGAGATCGAACGGCTGAACGAAGCCAAAGAGGAACTGGAAAAGGCAAAGGCAGAGCTGGATAAAGCAAAAGCTGATATTGTTGCCCGCCAGAATTCGATCCTTGCACTGAAATACCAGGCACAGGTCATTCAGGAAGAATACAGAAAGCAGAGCGCAAACCTTGAAGCACAAGGAAACACGATTGCAGGTGACATTGACAGCATCCGGGAAATGATGCGCAGCATCACGGAAAAACTGAACCAGGTTACTGCAAGCAGCGGCTGGAATCATCCGGTACCGGGTGCAGGCATCAACCCTGAAGCCGGTACATGGCACTATGCTTCAGGAGGCGTGCATCTCGGTGCAGACTTTGCCGGACCGCTCGGCTCAACTGTTGTAGCGATCGGAAACGGAGTTGTCCTGAAGAGTCAGGATGGATGTCCGTATGGAGAGCTCGGCAGTTCATGCGGCGCACAGAACCGCAATGGCTCACAAGGCGGCGGCAACCAGGTCTATCTTCTGACTAAGGTCAACGGCGGACTCTACGCGATCAAATATCTGCATCTGCTTGCGGGATCACCAATCGCGGCCGGCAGCATCGTTATGGCAGGTGATGCAATCGGTGCTTTGGGAAGCTCGGGAAACAGTACAGGACCGCACTGTCACATTGAGATCTTCTACCTCGGCAGCGCTGCTGACTTCACTAACTATGCCCAGACATGGAACGGTGACTTCTCATTCGGATGCGGATGGGGTTCGGCAGCTTTGAACAGACTCTGTGAAAACGGTGCAGGAGCACCATGCAGGGTAAGACCGGAAAGCATATACGGAGGCTAAACAGATCAAACGGTATTCAAAACGGGTGCCGTTTTATTATTTTTGTATTTTTTTGTGACCTGCCAGGCATAAATTCCGTGTATCAGTATGAAGGCAGTATTTAGCCTGGAGGTGAATTATGAACATTACTCTCAATCACAGCAGCCGTACAGCTGAAACACCGCAGGGAACAGTTCATCTGACTCCCCGGGAATTCGAGATCCTTGATTATCTGATCGATCATTCCGGTAGTTGCGTTTCACCGGAAGAACTGTATCAGTATATCTGGCAGGCAGTCCCGTTTGAATGCCGTCCTGTGATCGCAGTACATATCAGACATATCAGGGAAAAGATCGAACATGATCCCTCCCGTCCGGAGTTTGTGAAAAGACGCTGGGGCAGGGGATATCAGTTCGTTAACGCATAGCATCATAGAAAGTATTCTGCAGACAACAAAAAAGCGCTCAGACAGAAATGTTTGAGTGCTTTGTTCATACATGGGATTAACCGTGCGTTATTTTAGAAGCTTGGCGATGTTCTTGGCAAGCTTCTTTTCATCCTGCTGTTTCTGGATCGCTTTGACTGTGCTTCTGCCGAACTCCTTGATGCCGTTCTCCTCAGAATCCTGATAGAACTCATTAGCCAGGCTCAGCAGAACCATGATCGGCACGACTTTTTTGACTGTGGAAACAATACTGTTGACCATAGCAGTAACCTTGCCTGCTTTTTCACTGACATCAGCAACCCTCGTTGACATCTGTTCAAGAGGCTGTTTCAGATCACCCAATGCTTTCAGGAGGGGCATGGCTTTGACAACAGTCATTACCAGGAAAATGATCAGCAGTACGATCGCTGCATAAAATATATAAAAATTAAACGGAAACAAATTAATATTCATAATCTTCACCCGAATTCATTTTATAACAAAAAGAGCGCATTTACACATGAATCATGAATGTACACAGCAAAATCAATGAAATAATTTCGTGGAACTGCATGATATCAGTCCGTATATTAAAGTACCTGAGAAAAAGCAGAATGATACTCAGAAGTTCAATGAAGGAGGCAGCCTGATGAAACACATGAACAAACATGTATCAAATACATAAACGTCTGCTGCATCAACAGCAGCAGTCCGTTATCTGACGATAACAGAAAATGAATCACAAATACCAGAAATAACTTTTACAAATATGCAAAAACGGACTGACCATACGGTGAGGCACCATCGGAATCGGTCAGTCTTGGAATCTCAAGCCTGCGGAGACAGCTATGTCGGGCATTGCACGCAATGCAGTTACCTGTCGATGAAGCAGGAAGCTGGTTCAGTCGGAGATGTGTTGGATCACAGCCTGTGACAGAGGTTTTCCGAAAAATGTTAGCAGCCTCGTATATTATGAGGTATAATGCTTGACATGAACTGGCCTGTTACAATTGTTGCCGTGAGTGATAATCACGGTCTGGAAGAGCCGATCGTCAGGATACGGCAGGTATATTCAAAAGAAGCTGACTATTTCTTTCATCTTGGAGACAGTGAGTTTCCTAAAAGAATGCTTCATGGATATGCCTGTGTGAGAGGAAACAATGACTATTACGGTGATCTTCCGGAATATCTGACCATCCAGATCGATAAGTACAAGATTTTGCTGTGCCATGGACATCATGATATGTACTGGCGCAATGTTGCACCGCTCGTTAAGCGGGCAAAGAACATGGGCTGTCAGATCGTGTTTTTCGGTCATACACACATATATACGGAAATTGAATCGGACGGTATCATTCTGCTCAATCCCGGGAGTATCCGTTATAACCGTGACGGTTCAAAACCGACCTATATGATCGTCAATTTGTACGAAGATCATATAGAAACGAAAAGAATGGAATATGAAATGCTTGAAATCAGAAAACACTTCTGATATTATAGTTTCGCTGTCCTGGTAGCTCAGTTGGATAGAGCACTCGCCTTCTAAGCGAGTGGTCGCGGGTTCGAATCCCTCCCAGGACGCTTTTTTCTTTATATGAGAGGTTATTATGAGCAGCTACTATGATGAGATCCTGGATGAGATCAGACAGCTGACAAAAAACGGCGAAGCTGACGAAGCACTGTTCCTGATCAGGAAAGAACTGTCGATGCCGTATATTCCGCCTGATATAGAACAGGAACTGAGAAAGCTACAGAAAGACGCTGTTTATGCAAAGACCGAGAAGAACGAATCACACGAAAAGTCTGCAGATGATCTGCTGAGAATGCTGGGAGGGAATCCTGCCAGCCAGCTGACTGCAGCACAGCAGCTTTCTGACAGAAATCTGCGCACATACATTTCCGATCTCAAAGCATATCTCAGGAATGATCCGCTTCCGGAAGCAGCCGCGCTGCTCATAGATGCAATCGCTGAACAGGAAATACAGGAAGAATTCGAGATCGTAAAGGACGGTATGGAATATACCTTCTGGGGCGATGCGGTGACGCCTGTCAGCAAAAGCCTGGGCTTCCGTGAAGCGCTGAGCATGCTCGATGATCTGATCGGTAAAGATCCGGCAATGCTGGAAATGGCAAGATCAGTACTTGTGCATCAGGCATATTTGTATCTGCCGCTGTCATATGAAACAGAAGAAGCATCATTCATTGCACTGGAAGCGATTCGTGAAGTCAGTGAACTGATGGATGACGGCAATACATACCGCAGGGCAGAACAGGTCGTAAAATCAAGATCTTAACGTATCAAAAGCGGAAACACATATCAATGAACGCATCACGAAAAGTGATCTTCTGTAAAAACCATAGAATTTTAGCAGTCAGCTGTTGACAGTGCTAAAATCATTGTGTATGATTTTAGCAGGTTTCAGGTGCGAGTGCTAAATGAAAACAGATATCGCTGTTAAAAGTGTAGCAGTTCATGACGAAGTTTGTTATACTCTAACAGGTAATTATAGATGAAAGGAGCTTCAACAAATGTCAACTTGGACACTGAAAGAGAATTCAACCGGCGAGCTTGTCGCTAAAGTAGAGGGAGAGGTCTGGACAAAGGCTTGTGATAAGGCATTCAACAAGATCGCAAAGACGATCGAACTGCCCGGATTCAGAAAAGGAAAAGCACCCAGAAAGATGCTTGAAAAGAGGATTCCCAGACAGCAGGTATATTACGAAGCAGTCGATGCAGTCGCAAATGATGTACTGCAGGCAGAAGTAAAAGCAAACAATCTGGAACTGGTCGCAAGACCCGAACTGGATCTTGGAACATTGAACGATGAATGCGCAGAACTGATCTTCAAGCTTACAGTCAAGCCTGAAGTCAAGCTCGGCGAATACAAAGGACTCGACTACAACATGGGAGATACAACGGTAACGGATGAGGATTTCGATAAAGAGATCAACCGTATGCGTGAACAGTATTCCGACATCGTTACAAAAGAAGGCCCTGCAGCAATGGGTGACACAGTCAACATTGATTATAAGGGATTCAAAGGCGATGAAGCATTCGAAGGCGGCTCCGCTGAAGGATACAAGCTTGTGCTGGGCAGCGGAAGCTTCATCCCCGGATTTGAAGAGCAGCTGGTCGGTGTAAAGGCAGGAGATGAAAAAGAACTGAACCTGAAATTCCCCGAGGATTACCATGCAGAAGATCTTGCCGGCGCAGATGTTGTGTTCAAGGTAAAGGTCAACGAAGTTACAGAAAAGGTTCTTCCTGAACTGGATGATGATTTTGCACAGGATGTCAACGCTCCGGGCGTGGAAACAGTTGATGATCTGAAGGCACTCGTCAGAAAACGTCTGGAAGACAGCAAGAAACAGATTGCTACAAGAGAAGCAGATGAAGATCTGTTCAGACGTGTCAGCGACAACGCTGAAGTCAATATCCCTGAAGTCATGATCGAGGACGAGATCCAGAATCATGTACAGCAGCTCCAGTCACAGCTGCAGCAGTACAACATGTCTCTGACAGGTTATCTGCAGATGATGGGACAGACAGCTGAACAGTTCAAAGAAAGCTTCCGCGAGGAATCCGAAAAATCCGTTAAGATGCGCCTCGTACTCGAAGCGATCGGAAAAGCTGAAAACCTGGAACTGACAGAAGAAGAGATCGAAAAAGAATATCAGAATCTGTCAGAAATGTATCAGATGCCGGTTGAACGCGTCAAAGAACTCGTTGACCGTGACATGCTGATGACAGACATCAGATCCCAGAAGGCATATGACTTCGTCAAGAAGTCCGCTAAGGGCGTGCCTGAAGAGGAACCTGAAACACCTGCCGAAGCACCTGCTGAAGCAGAATAAAAATCGGAATTTAACAAAATAAGACGCCCGGCGTCTTATTTTATCCAAATGGGTTATTGTTTATCGATAACAGGAGGTACTCAATGAGTAATGAATCTATTGTAAGAGTTCCTGTCGTTGCAACGAGAGGGATTATCCTGTTCCCCGGTCTCGATTCAATGATCGAGGTCGGCCGTACTAAATCGATCAATGCTGTGAACACGTCCTCACAGTCATATGATTCGATGGTTTGGGTCGTATGCCAGAATGACATCATGGTCGATGATCCGAAAGAAGAAAACCTTTTCCGCACCGGAACGCTCAGCAAGATCAAGATCGTCCGCCGCAAGGAAGGATTTATGCGCGTAACATTCACGGGAATGAAGCGTGCAAGACTTGTCAAGCTTGACAATAACAGCGATATGATGATGGCTGATATCGAAGTCCTGAATGATATCCAGGGCAACCAGATGGAGGAGATGGCACTTGTAAAGCGCATCATTTCCGAATTTGAACGATTCAGCAATCTGAGCAGTTCATTCCCTGCAGAAGTCATTTCCCAGCTGACACGCGGCGTTTCCGCAATCACGCTGACAGACCAGATCTCACAGTATTTCCCGATGGATACATCCGTCAGACAGAAGCTTCTGGAAACACTGGATGTCAACGAAAGAATGCTGATGATCATTGCCGAGCTTGAAAAACAGCAGCGCTTCAGCCAGATCGAAGCAACGATCAATGACAGGGTGAAGGAACACATCGACGATGGCCAGAAGGAATACTATCTGAGAGAAAAGCTGAAGGCGATCAAAGAAGAACTCGGCGATACGACCAGCATGTCCGATGACACGGAACAGATGCGGGAAATGATCGAGAAAAACCCGTATCCGGAACATGTCAAGGAAAAGGCAAGAGAAGAACTGAGACGCTATGAAATGCTGCCTCCGGGATCCGGAGAAGCTTCTGTTTCCCGTACGTATCTTGACTGGCTGCTGAAAGTTCCCTGGTGGCAGTGCACAGAAGACAATGAGAATCTGAAGGAAGTCAAACAGATCCTGGATGAAGATCATTACGGCCTGAAAAAGGTGAAGGAACGCATCATGGAGTACCTCGCAGTCAAACAGATGACGGGCAATCTGAACAGCCCGATCCTCTGCCTTGTCGGTCCTCCGGGTGTCGGCAAAACATCACTTGCCAAGAGTATTGCAAGAAGCCTTGACAGAAAATTCGTCAAGATGAGCCTTGGAGGAGTCCGTGACGAAGCTGAGATCAGAGGTCA
>DMBB01000032.1 GCA_003446295.1 Erysipelotrichaceae bacterium | reverse complement strand
GCTGCCATCAGCTCATTCTCAACCATGTCCTGGATTTCCTCGACGGATACCGCTCTGCCCAGTGTCATGCATTTATCTACGACCTTGCGGGTGATCTCTTCGATCATCCTTTCATCTGTGCGCTTTGCAGGCTCTGTTGCCGCGTTTGCTTTTTTTACCGCATTCTCGATTTTATATGCGTCAAAGGTGACTTCCTCACCGCTTCTTTTGATTACATTCATGCTGAAATACCCCTTACGTACTGAAAGGTTGGACTTCCAACCTTTTGACATTTTACAGATTATATGATTTCACACAGGTATGCAAGTGGTTTGAATCAAAAACATTGTGAAGTTATGAACTACCTTTGTTTTTATGAAAACCGCTGAAAACGATGTCCATTATACATGAAAATCATGACTTTTCCAGCTCTGAAATAATGTTTTTCAGATACATTCCCCAGAAGGAATCGCCGCAGTATGTTTCCCAAAGGGACAGCTCTTCCGCCTGGCTGAGGTTTTCCATTTCTTCCCTGTTGCCGGAGAAATAAGCGGCGTTCATACGCAGCGCGTAATCGATCATTTTTTCGCGGACAGCAGGATCTTCCACATTCTCCTCCACCTGGGCCGTTACCATTCTCAATACGGTTTTAGAGAACATGTCATAGGATTCCTCATTGAGAATGCCCAGGGTTTTCAGTTCATGGTTGAATGTTCTCTGTCCGGGATTCACATCGATCATGCCGTACTGCAGAGGATAGACAGCGATGGATTCATTGCAGATATCCGTCAATCCGTCCGACACACTGGTGTGCTGCAGATGGGAATGACCCGAGAGGCAAAGATAGACACCGTGGGATTTCAGAATCTTCTCCACGGTCTCATGGTTGTAGAGCACATAACCCTGATACATCATCTCTGACTGGATGAGGATATTCTGATGGCACACGGTGATGACCTGAATGCCTTTTTCTTCCGCTTCAGCAAGTTTCTCATCCATCCATACCAGGGTTTCGCCGCCGATGGAGCATGGGCTTGTCACCTGATTGGCATCGAGCACAAGGAACCAGAGATTTTCATTCAGTGCATAGATATAGGAAAGCGAATTCTCATCCCTGTACAGAGCTTCATCATAACCATACTCCCCCATCACTTCCGCAAAGGCGGTATCGGAGATGTCTTCCGTCACACCAGGCACATCGCCGAAATAGGTCATGCATGAACGATAGAAGATATCATGATTGCCGGTGGTCACCAGCACAGGAATGCCCGCGTCCTCGATCTCTTTGAGGACTGTGCTGACTTCCTTTAATGAGATCAGTTCGCCGTTGAAGGTGATATCGCCGCATAACAGAAGCACATCGGGCTTTTCCTCGATTGCCTTCTGTTTCAGTGTTTCCAGAATGAGAGCACCCTCTTCAACCAGCTTGCCGTCATTCTTTGACATCAGCAGCTGAAAGATCGGAGCCTGTGGATCATAGAGTTCCTTGGAGAGATAATGAAGGTCGCTTGTGACCATGAGTCTGACTGTATCCTGATTGTTCATATCTTTCTTCTCACCCGCGCATCCGCACAGAAGCAGACACAGAATCATTATTTGAAACAATGATCTGTGTTTCCTTTTTAAAAGCTTTGTTCTCATGATGAAAATTATACATGAAGACGGAATCGTCTTTTGTATATACGCTTAACAAAATGCGGACCGTTCATTCCAGTCCGATCCGCAGTTCGCCGTTTTCGCATTTGCCGTCTGTTTCTACAATGATGTATACCGTTCCTTCCTCCACATAGCCCCCGGAAGAATCGGCTGTCCCGCCGTCTTTCAGAGAAAACAGTTCCGACTTTGTACCGATATAATCATAGTACACAGTCAGATTTCCCTTTTCCAAAGAAGCGGTATATTTCAGTTCCCCTTCCGCTTTGGCGCGAAGCCGGAACACCATCCTGCCTTCAAATGACCAGAAGTTCATGAAAACCGAGGAGGAAGTGTTCGAGCGCACAAAACCGGTCGCTTTGTAGCTGGAGATGTAGCCGCCGCAGCCTGTCATCACGAGAATGATGAATGCCGCAATGATCAG
Organism: Erysipelotrichaceae bacterium; assembly: GCA_003446295.1. Next base: position 891 of record DMBB01000032.1, on the reverse strand, counting down.
GGAGATTCTTTTTTTCATCGTCTTTCTGTTCACGAACATTCCCCTATGGCGATGTGATGATCATTTTCTTTCCGCATACAGATACAGGAAGAGCACCATGAACAGCTCTCCGAACATGGAGATAAAGAAAATCAGATCCATATTGCCTGTCGCAGGACCGAGCGCTGAAAAGACAAACATGAGGAAACCGGACAGAAACAGATACGGTGTTTTCTGTCTGATCCATACGAACACACCGGCAATCATCATCGGAATAACCGTGCCGAAGGAAAGAATTCTGCTGATCATATCCGCCCACTTCGGCGTATCAGCACCAGAAACATACCGGACAACACCGGCGATTTCCTTCGGTTCCAGGACTGTGAAGAATGCCTGTGCCGCACCTGCCGCCATCAGCACTGCGGTAACAATCCAAAGCACATTCATAACAGGCTTTTTGAGATCCAGCGCATATCCGCAGATCGGAAACAGCAGCGGGATCAGCACACCGTGCGCGATGAAACGGATGGGACTGATTGTCTTAAGCACGTCCGGTGCGATCCAGGAACCCAGTCCGATGATCATGGCATCAAGAATCAGACCTGCCGACACAAGAAGTGTCAGAAGTGAAAGCGGCTGCTTCGTTTTCTGCCACCGTTTGAACAGCAATACCGCGATGACAGTTTCACAGATCACAATTGCCCAGATTGCGGGCAGACAGATATTCAATAAAAGACTGCGCATGATTGTACCTCCATGCTGCAAATACTGTTTTAAAAATGTGCTGACTCAGCGCTGATGGCGTGATTCATCTGAGATGCCGGGTTTCATTCTGCAAATTGCATGCAGCATGAATTCCTGCTCTTCACCATCATCACGATTGCAGACTGTTATTGTCAGCGATTGGTCTTA
>DMBB01000291.1:227-3942 GCA_003446295.1 Erysipelotrichaceae bacterium | reverse complement strand
AGAGCCAGGGCATCCGGATGGAAGTTGTTTCTGCGACGCTGAATGGCACAGAATCGCTGGTAATGCTCACCATGCAGGATCTGGAGGATGATCGAATCGATGAGACAACAGATCTGTTTGACAGCGCAAATCTTCAGTTGCCTTATGACGGAGCAGGAACCTGTATCCAAACCGGCTACAATCCGGAAACAAAAACAGCATCCTTTGCGGTCTATATGGACTTCAACATTGACCACCCTGCCGAAAGCGATAAAGTATCTTTCAGGGTCAGCAGGTTTTTATCCCACAAGCAGGAACATACAGTTGATCTCACGCAATACATCACTGATACAATCGAAGAAGCGGATTCTATGCCCGTACCTGCTATTCGTGGTTGGGGTGGTAATCCCACAAATACTGATGATCATCAGGCAAACACAGATACTGTTCGCCGTCTGAGAGTACTGAATACACAAAATAGTCTGGAAATCCCGATTGTTGAGGGTGTTACTCTCACAGGTATTGGCATGATTGATGGTGCCCTTCATGTGCAGATTCGGTACTCGGATATTCTCCACACGGACAACCATGGTTTCCTGACCTTAACCGACCGCGAAGGCAAAACCTATCGTGATACTGGTCTTCCGGGTATTGGCTCGGTCAGCTGGTTTGGAGAGAATCATGACAGTTGGGAAGAATACATCTTTGAGCACTATCCTGAGGATTTTTCAGAAGTAACTCTTACTGGCGAATTTACTACTGCCGACCCAGCCGTAGAAGGTGACTGGTATGTGACATTCCCTCTTTCGCTTATTCAGGCTCAGGGAAACTAATAACGTAAAAACTCCCACGAGGGCTCATCACCCCGTGGGAGTTCGTTTTTTTCCGGCGCTTATGCCGCAATTCGCATATACTGCTCGACGCTGATCGGGCCGTCCTCCAGATACAGCAGAATAAGCACGGCCCATTTTCCGGAAATCAGCGTCTGCGCCGTGGCATATGGACATTTGCCGAAGCGCTCTTCGATGGTTGTCTGCTTTTCCATTACACATCGAACTCTTCTTTCAGGTCCATCATGCCCCGGATCTCTGCGTGACCGTTTTCAAGGCAGAACAGTCCCATTTCCCAGCCGTTCTGATCGTAGAGGGACATGATCTGCGGAATCGCCTGACGAACCTTCTCAAGAAGCCCGTCATCATGGACAACTCTGGCGGTACCGTCATAGCGCAGGAATTCTCCGCCGTTTACGGCGAGAACTTCGACTTTAGGGTTTGCAGTGAGCTGCCTGAACACATTTTTGAAGGTTCCGCAGCCGAAATACAGTGTATCATCCACCAGCATCTGGAACCCGAATGGACGTCCTTTCGGCTGATCCCCATCGGTTGTCAGAAAATAGAAAGTCTTTGCCCTGTTCAGAAACTCATGTACTTTTTCAGCATTGGTCATAGCAGTCTTCCTCTCCGGTTCACGGTCGTTTTCCTGAACCGGTTTGATTGTATGACTGTCATGTGATGCGCACAAGTACGATTTTTCATGATACCTGGTATCTTTCAAGATACCTTCAGGCATCGCCGGTCCGGCCGCACGGCGCCTCCGTCAATGTTTCCGCTCTGCTGACAGCATAGTTTCCGGTACCGATCCAGGCTTCACGCGCAGCGCCTGCCGCTTTTCCCTTGTGTGCAGAGCTGTTCTCAGCAGTTCGTTTCAGGGTCGGAAGGATATTCTGCTGTGACCCTGTCATCGCAGATGCTGATCTTTGAAACATGCCTGCAGACAATTTCAAAACATATCTTCCGGCTTTCCGGTTCATCAGACTGTCTGACATCTGTCGGGCTTATCCGGAAAACCTCTGAACAGATACATTCCGCATACCGCATTGAAGCCGACGGCAGCAAACACGCTGCAGCGTTCCACAATCCCGAAATACCGCGGAGGGACCACACCTTTGCCGATTGCACCGATCATCATCATGATGAACGCGACAGCAGCCCAGATCCCGATTCCCCGAATGCCTTCCTTTCTGAACCCGGCAATAATCAGACATACCAGCGAAACGATCGACAGAATCACAACCGCCGCCGTAACTGCCATATGCATGATCTCCTGAAAAGAGGCGATCTCCTTTCCGCTGTCCGCAAGTGGAAACATCGCATATCCCACATAAGAAATCCAGTTCATGATCGAGAACAGGTGCATTCCCATCCGGAAAAGCCGGGTGGAAACCTTGTTCTCAGAAACATAGAGGGAAACGCAGGTCACACAGACGACACTGCAGACCCCGTACAGCGCTGCGATTTGATTCCAGAGCATCCTGGAAGGTGCGTTTTCGGCAGACAAATCGCTGACGGCCTGCTCCATCCAGTTGTATCCCGGAAACGCGGACGGAGAGATGACCACCGCCAGGGTATAGGAAACAAACGCGACGATGCCGGTTAATCCGAGCCAGTTGATGAGTTTTCTATTCATGCTCTTCCCCTCCGACCTGTACGCTGAACCATCTGACGAATTCCATCAGTTCCTTTGTATACAGGTTATCGCTGTCCCTTAACTGCTCCGCCTTCCCGGCTGTCATTTTATCGAGCTGGTAATCGATCAGTGAATGTACGGTGAGTGCGAAGGTCAGCGCAGCTGTATCAACGCCCTCGTTTTTCATCTTTCCATGCACGGCCAGTGCATAGAATAGATTCCGGGTCGACCGGATCATGTGTTCTGTCTCTTCCAGCATAATCTCTGCAGCCAAAGGATTCATGGATCTTTCAGAATAAAGCACCCTGAAAAAACGCATCATATTCTGGTCAGCAATCATGCCCAGATAAGAAGCCAGGGACTCTGTGAGTATCTGTTCCAGACTTTTTGACGCAAAAGCATCAGGATCCGCAAACCCGAAGGAACGATTCTGCTGCGCCTGTTCCCGGAGATAACTGTACATTGCTCTGACAATCTCATCCTTTGACTTGAAATGGTTATACAAAGACGGCGCCTTAATCCTGATCTTTTCTGCAATCTGATTCATCGAAACGGACTGTAATCCGTTTTCAGACGCCAGTTCCAATGCTGCCAGGATGATTTCTTCCTTTCGTTCCATCTTCACACCTTCTCCATAAACTTATTTATATTAGTGATTATACTAACATGTATTAGTTTTGTAAAGAAAATAACTGCTGATCCCGGCAGATCAGCAGAACACCTGAAACTATCTACTTCTGGGTTTGCCGGGGATCAGAGCCCCAGTTCCTCGCGATGCCTGCGCATCTCTTCCTTGATGCGCGCATCCGCATTCGCCTGTTCCAGTGCAGCCCGCTCCTGCAGGGCGATGGTACGCTCATGCAGATCCCTGCGCTGCTCTTCCAGTTTCCTTTTTTTCCACATTTCCACATCACGCGGAGAGCCAATGACGGCCCCGCCGTTTACCTGTTCCAGTTCATGGACGCCTGATAACAGAATGCGCCTCCGGTTTCCCGGAGACGCATTGTTCACTGGATCATACATCATGCTGATTTCTTCACCAGGGTATTTCTGTGATCCGGCTTCCGGCAGTCTTCCCCGGTTATTTTCCGGAACAGACTGCCGTCCGCGATAGATATTCAGTCCTCGATTGTCCTCAGCAGGTTCTGCCTGCACTTCACGCTGTACTCAAGCGTATAGGAAGCCGCACCTGCTTCCATGGCCTTCTGTATTCCTGTCATTTCCTTTGTTACGTCTTCCAGGTTCCTGTACCAGGCGAGGAACGTGTTCT
>DMBB01000291.1:0-152 GCA_003446295.1 Erysipelotrichaceae bacterium | reverse complement strand
GTTTCCTTCCCTTCGGATGCATACAATGCGAACCTGGGACTGTTTCTGCCGCCCCTGAACTGCTGGGAGCGGGTGACTTTTGACGCCTGCATGATGACGCCCTCATGCGGTGAAATGATCCGGATGGTATCGGAAGGCTTCACTTCCCCGGA
>DMBB01000028.1:3514-3859 GCA_003446295.1 Erysipelotrichaceae bacterium | reverse complement strand
CTCTGTGCCCGATGTGATGAAGTTGGCTTTATCGTTGGCGGCGATGAAATAGAGATCGCAGGAAAAAGGGGAAAATATAAGGGAGAAGAAATAGAGCCGTTGTCCAGAAAGTGGTGGGAATACTGGAAAGACTACTGGCGTTTAAGAGGGACGCGCGACGCCTTCCCCAAAGACTATGCCTGCGAAGTGACAATTCCTGTGAATAAGGAGGATCCGCAGGGAAATTGGTAGTACAGGAAGACAAATCCCCGTTTATCGCTGAGTAACCAAAGTTTATCGCTGAGTAACCAAAACTGAATAATAAGATTTGAGCGTTCATTTTAATCTCTTCGGAGGTTAAGGCGG
>DMBB01000028.1:0-3344 GCA_003446295.1 Erysipelotrichaceae bacterium | reverse complement strand
ATGCTGATGGCAGGTCAGAAGAATACTGGAGGAATAAAGGTATTGAGAAAGAGAGGTAAAACGGGATGGCTGTATTCAGAGTTGAAAAGACCGATAACTATACGGTCATGTCCAACTATCATCTCAGGGACAAGTCCATATCACTGAAAGCGAAGGGACTTTTATCCCAGATGTTGTTGCTTCCTCCGGAATGGGATTACACCCTTCAAGGGCTGGCTTACATCAACAAGGAGGGAATCAATTCCGTCCGAGAAGGTGTAAAAGAGCTTGAAAAAGCCGGATACATCAAGCGACGAAGAGTCCGAGGTGACAAGGGGTTATTTGCCGGAAACGAGTATGTAATACGTGAGCTTCCAGAGTCTGAAAAACCATCATACGAAAACCGTACGTTGGATAATCGTACGTTGGAAAATCCTACATTATTAAGTGAAAGTTCATAGTATTCATATTTTTGCACTTTCATGCGTAATGATTATAAAGAGCACAATAATTCGGATACCACCATATTTACCTGTCAGTATAGTCTTGGGAAGTTTTAAATTGTACGAAATTACATTTTATTTAATGATCAAATTAGGTCCTTGGGAAGTTTTAAATTGTACGAAATTTTAATACGTTCATAAAGCTGTTTTGACCCTTGGAAAGTTTTAAATTGTAGATATTTGCGTTAAATAGGCGTAGTTTGGGAAGTTTTAAATTGTAGTTTATCACTGCAGGGTCCGTGTTTTTTTTATTGCCGGAAACAGTCCGGACATGAAGGCAGACAAATAACACAGTGCAGCTGTGCTATACTTGAAACAACTGCAGGGGGGCTTGCATGAGCGATTCGGGATTAAAAAAGAATCTGAGCTACAACACGATAGGCATGGTGCTCTATAATTTTGCGATCTGGGCTCTTTCCGCCATTATTATGCGGAAGCTTGGTGCTGCCTACAGCGGTATGTACGCTGTTGCAATGTCGCTGGGCAATACGCTCTATGCGTCCGCTCTCTGGGGAATGCGCAGCTTTATCGTTTCGGATGTGAATTCCGTTTACACGGAACAGGAATACCTGAGTGCCAGGACTGCGGCAGTGATCCTGTCGGTACTCGTATTAGTGCCTGTTATCGGGCTGAGCAATTACAGCAGCGAGCAGAGCGGGATCCTTGCGGCTTATACACTGTTCAAATGTTCGGAAGCGCTCATCGAACTGACGGAATGCTTCAATCAGAAGAATTTTCACATGGAGATCAACGCACAGGGAATGATCATCCGTTCCGTGCTGTATATCATCGGCTTCTACGGGATCCTGAGCTTCAGCAGGTCGCTGACAGCAGCGTTTGCACTGCTGACACTGCTGTCATTTGCAGTATTCCTGTTCTTCAGCCTGCGGAAAGTCAGACAGATCAGCCCGTTCCCCGCAAAGATCATTCTGAACCGTAAGGTGCTGGACATCCTGAAGTCCTGCTTTCCAATCATGGTGTTTGAACTGCTGGCATCACTGATCATTGCAGTTCCAAGACTGTTCTTTGAACAGATTGGTTCTTTGAGCGCGCTTGGCATTTACAACTCCGTCTATACATTCGTGATCTTTCTGCAGCTTGTGATCAACGTACTGATCTATACGCTGGCTCCGTATATGGCAAAGGCATATCATGAACACCGCGGGAATGACTTCCGGAAATATCTTCTGATCGTCGCCGGCGGAGCTGTCGGACTCGGCGCTGCGGCAGAGATCATGAGCGTGCTGCTTGGAAGGTTCGTGATCGGACTGGTCTACGGCCCGGAAGCACAGCCGTACTATACATATCTTTATATGGGCATCGTCAGCGGCGTCACACTGGCGTTCACATGGATCGCTTCACAGATATTTGTCATTATGTCCAGACAGAACGTCCAGATGTACTGTTCGCTGATCAGCACCGCTGCCTGCTTTATCCTTTCAAAACTGCTCGTCAATGCGTCCGACTGCAACAGAATGTCCCTGGTTCTGATCCTGACAAACCTGATCTATATTCTGTCTGCAGGTGTCTTCGGGCTGCTGATCAGCAGAAACAAGGCAGATATATGAGGAGGTGCAGATGAAGATCACAGCTGAATATCTGAATGCCGTGAAGGTGATCTCTCTGGACCGGCACAGCGATGACAGAGGCTTCTTTATGGAGATCTTCAGTCAGCCTGAGCTGGAACGCCTGGGCATTGATTTCCATCCCGTGCAGGATAACCGTGCGCACAGTCTGAAACGCGGAACCGTCAGGGGACTGCATTTCCAGCGCGGTGAATACGCACAGGCAAAACTGATCCACTGCACAGCCGGATCATTCTACAATCTTGCGGCTGACTTAAGGATCGGCAGTCCGACGTTCGGGCAGACCGTCTGCCTCCTGCTGAAAGAGGAGGATGATCTGCTGGTGTATATCCCGAAAGGATTCGCCCATGGCGTCGCGATCGCTGAGGACGGTACTGAATATACTTACAAAGTCGATCAGCCGTACAACGGGGATCCCCGCTGCAGCGGAGGACTCTCAGTATTCTATGATCCCGAACAGCTGAACTGGGATGAACTGCTGCCGGATACAGAACTGATCCTGTCCGGCAAGGACCGCAGCGGGCTCAGCTCTTCCCCTGAGGAAGCTGATTCCGGTATTTATTATGAAGAATGAACTGAAGGGTCTGTGACAGGGTACGGATCCTTTTTCATGACAGGAACGATATGATATAATCGTCAATACGGAGAAATACATGAGAATACTTGTTTCCAATGATGACGGGATCATGGCAGACGGCCTGATCACACTTGTAAAAAGACTTTCCGAAGAACATGAAGTATATGTAGCGGCACCTGACAGGCAGCGCAGCGCATATTCACACAGTGTGACGTATTTTCTGCGTGACCTTCACGCCCGTCTGATCGAAGTGCCCGGTGCGTACAAGGCATGGTCCGTTGACGGTACGCCGGCCGACTGCGTTTACGCGGCGGTATGCGGACTGATGGAAGAAGCACCGGATCTGGTCGTATCCGGCATCAACAGGGGATGGAACGTTTCCTATGACTGCATTTATTCCGGCACGGTCGGCGCCGCCAGTGAAGGAACGATCCTCGGCATCCCTTCGATTGCTGTCTCATTGGCTTCAGACAGGCCGTATGAATTTGAAACCTCCGCAGAGATCACCGCTCAGCTTCTGAAGCGGTTCATGGAGGATCCGGACAGATATGAATATGTCCTGAACGTGAATATACCGCCGCTGCCGAAAGAAGCGATCAAAGGCATCAGGCCGGCTAAATTTGACGGACGGAAAATGTACGGCAGAAAACTGGACGTGAACGAAGAAAACGGTGTTCTGTCACTTCATTGCCCGCTGAT
>DMBB01000005.1 GCA_003446295.1 Erysipelotrichaceae bacterium | reverse complement strand
ATTTTCGGAAGTCCTGCTGTCAGTTCCTTGTAGTTCTCATCTTCATATTTCAGGCAGCACATCAGTTTTCCGCACATGCCGGACAGTTTCTCAATATTCAGCGCAAGCAGCTGGTTCTTTGCCATGTTGATGGAAATGACATCAAAACGGCTCTTGAATCTGGAACAGCAGCACTCCATGCCGCACATGCCGATCCCGCCGACCATCTTTGCCTTGTCGCGTTCACCGATCTGACGGAGCTCGATCCTGCAGTGCAGTCTCGATCCCAGACGTTTCAGGAGTTCACGGAAGTCTACTCTCTGCTCGGCAAGATATACGAACAGGACTTTGGAACGGTCCAGTGTATAGTCTGCACTTAAGAGGTTCATCTCCAGGCCAAGACTTGCGATCTCCTCGTTGCATACCTTAAAAGCTTCTTCAGCTCTGACAAAGTTTTCTTCATAATTCCGCTTATCCTGATCAAGCGCTTTCCGCAGGACAGGCTTCAGAGGTGTTCTGATGGGGAATTTCTCTGTGCTCAGCGGCTGTGCCTGGACTTCTCCCAGCTCAAGTCCCTGAGCTGTTTCAACAACGACCCATTCTCCCGGCACGAAGTCAGGTGAATTCGTACCGAATGAATATGCCTTTGTGGCATTTTTGAATTTCACGGCGACAACATAAGGATATTCAATGACCGGTTCTTCTGTTGCAGCTTCGATCTCTTCGGTCTGTTCAATTACTTCACTCATATATATGTTTCCTCCAGTCTGCAGACTGCCTGCGCCAGCAGCAGTCCCAGATCATTGTTTCGATTGCAGCGGTCACGCTGTTCGATCGCTATACGCAGTACATCCTTTAAGGATCTGCGTCTCTTTTGATCCTGAACGGCTTCATAATACCACACAGGTCCTTCAGAAGACCCTGTCAGTGCATCCTCACACATCATGATCAGAAAACTGAAAAACAGGTTCATGACAGCAATATCTTCTTCTTTCTCTGTCGGACTCCCTTCCGATGCCTTTTTGGCTCCGGAACGGTAGACCAGATCATAATCCACCAGCAGCAGTCTGGGATCACCGTCTACTCCCAGGAACTGACGGAACATTTTTCTCGCAGTCTGCCAGACAGCAGACACGGCATAGTCCGCCTGTCCTGTGATCAGATGTGCAGTTCTGGACATAAAATACGCATCTTCCGGGTCAGCTCCATCCTCTTCCGCAAGTTTCATACTGACATCCTGCGGCAATGACTGGAAAGGCAGCAGAACGCATCTTGACCGGATCGTCGGCAGAACTCTTCCGACATTATCGGAAGTCAGTATCGCGTATACAGATTCACCGGGTTCTTCCAGGAACTTCAGGATCGAATTCATGGCTGCGGAGCTGGAGTTCTCGCACTGTTCGAGAACATATACCTGGCACGGGCACTCCATGGGCTTTCTGGCAAAGGTTTCCTGCAGGTCATCAATGCTCTGCTTATCGATCGCTTTCTTTTCACTGCCGCTCAGCCAGATCAGATCGGTACAATTGCCTTCAGCGATCCGCTGCAGCAGTGCCTGTGATGCTTCATCGCAGTCTTCTTCATGGATCAGTCCGTCCGTATGGCCGCTGAGCAGACTCTGTGCCAATAACAAAGCAAGTTCGCTTTTCAAGGTTCCCTGCGGGCCATGAAACAGATAGGCATGGCTCAGGCCTCTGCCTTTCATTGCCCGTTCAAGCGCCTGATAAGGAACTGATTCATACTGTTCCAGCAGTTTTCTTGCTTTGATCCGGTTCTCCATTACGCTTCATCCAATATCCGTTTAACAGCCTGATAAGCTGCTTCAGTGACTTCCTCAACGCTCTTTGAAGCGTCGATCAGTATCATGCGGTCTTTGTACCGCTCAATGATCTCACGGTATCCGTTCCATACATCCATATGGAAGCTCAGCTTCTCCTGGTCCAGGCGGTCCAGATAGGATCTGCCTTTATGAATGCGTTCCAGTCCTGTTTCCGCATCAATATCCAGAAAGATCGTATAGTCAGGCATATGCCCTTCGATCGCAAATTCATTGATGCTCATGACAGGATCGATCCCGAGATGTCTTCCGCATCCCTGGTAAGCCAGGGAACTGTCAACAAATCTGTCGGAGATCACATGGGTTCCCTGCTCCAGAGCAGGCAGTACCTTCTCCACCAGATGCTGGCGTCTGCTCGCCGCATAGAGCAGAGCTTCCGTGCGGTCATCCATGGCGGTGTTCTCAGGGTCCAGGATCACATTGCGGATCTGTTCCGCAATCGCGCTCCCGCCGGGTTCTCTCGTCAGGATCACTGAATAGCCTTCTTTGATCAGACGCTCTGTAACCTTGACACTGACGGTCGTCTTGCCGCTCCCATCAGGTCCTTCAAATGTAATAAACTTAGCTTTGGACATAGTAAAAACCCGCCTTTCTGCAGACTTATAAAATATTATAGCATGATAGCGCAAGCCTGCACACTGGCCCTTACGATATTGTGAATTCATTCACTTAACCGTTGATTCCTCTTGCCGGACTGATATAATGTGCTCAACTT
>DMBB01000338.1 GCA_003446295.1 Erysipelotrichaceae bacterium | reverse complement strand
CTGAACCATGAGATGTCTTCTTCCGTGATCAGGAAGTTGTTGTTGGCAAGCGTGCCCTTGTAATTACCCTTCAGAATGATCGAAACAGACGGAGGATTCTTTGTCTTGTATGTACCATCCGTGTAGATCTTCTTGTTGTTGAAGAATTTCAGAGTATAATCCTTACCTTCGTCCAGCCATCTGCCATATACATTGGGCTCGAGTTCAAAAGCCGTAGGGTCTGTATCATCTGACTTCAAGTATACTTCGACATACGGTTTTGCGCCGCTCTTTGTGAAGTTCATATCACCCACATAGATGATGACATCTTTCTTTGCGACCTGCAGCGGGTTGATCTTGAATTTCTTCGTCAGCGTTCCTGTATACTTGCCGATACCTGTGAACTTAACGGAGCCGTTTCCTTTCTTTTCTCCGTTGACATCAACAACATAGTCGACACCTTCCGTCAGTTTTTCACCGCCGTTGTACAGTGTAACTTCACTCAGGTCCGGTCTGGACGGATTTGTCTTGAACAGATCCTGCAGTTCGAATACCGAGCCTTTATATGTTACGGAAGTACCCAGGCAGTATACATTTGCATTTTTAATGGATCTGCCGGTGATCTTGAAGCTGCCTGTCTTTTCACCGAGATATTCACTGCCTTCAGCCGCTTTGATCGTCAGACTGACTGTTCCGATATCCTTCGGTTCTTCCGGCGATGTGCTTTCGATGACATAGTCCGTTCCTTTTTCAAGGACTGTCTTGCCGATCTTGACTGTGATGTCCAGTGTTTCAGGATCGATCACTTCACCTGTATATTCAACCGGGGCGATCTTGACCGACGCCTTGCTGAGAAGCTTCGCTTCGGATCTGACATGGATCGGTACTGCAAGTCTTGTAGCAGGATCGGATGTATAGTTGCCGACACCCGTGATGATCGCATAGTAATCACCCGGCTCTGTAATGCCGCCTTCCAGGATCTGTGTGCCTGCTGCATCTTTACTGTATGCAGCGACGAAGTCTGTCTTGTTCTTCAGCTTGCGTCCATCCCACAGGATCACAGGAACAGGATGCAGTGCTTTTGTTCCGATCGACAGATACAGTTCATTCTGATACTTGAAGTTGTTTTCTGCGCTGATCTTGATCGGTTCGATCTGGAACGGCGCATATGTGCTTCCTTTATAGTTTCCTTTGCCGGTGATCGTTACATAGCTTATCTTTGTTTTCTTGGAAGGTTTATAAGAACCGTCAGGCTGGAGATTTACTTCGCAGGCTGCAGAGTCTTCCGGACAAACATTGACGTTGTTCTTGTAGGTGATCTTGTAATCCGTACCGACAGCCAGTTCATGATTGCGATAATAAACTCTGATATTAGGGAATGTGATCTTTCCGCCAGTGAAAGTTACGCGTTCATCGATTCCTGCAGCCCATAATCCGGCAGGCAGATGGTACAGCCCATCATCACCCTTCCATTTTTCAAGATCTTCAGGCAGGATCTCCCATGTATGTTCAGGGACCTCTTTGAATTTGTATTCAGAGATCTCACTGTCCTTCATCGTGTCAGACTTGACAGCGAGTACCTTCAGCGTCATTTCACCGCCGGGATACGGAAACATACCGGTATATTTTGTGCTGCTTGTCGTCGGTTTTGTGCCGTTGGTCGTGTAGTAGATCACTGCATCCTTTGTATCGGAATGCAGGATGACGCCATCGCCCTTGACGATCGTATTCGGATATTCATCTTCCGAAACCTCATAGGCCGGGAATTCATAACTGGATTCATACAGGAAGGAAACTGTCGGCTTCTTCACCTGGTCCTTGTCCTTGACTGTAACAGACAGAGTCGCTTTCAGGTTGCCGTCATGTGTCGTGACTGTAATGGTGACAGGTTTATTTCCTGTTACCGCATCCGCGGTCACAGTACCGAACGTACCGGTGCTGTCTGTAACGACCTTGACCTTTGATGAATCAGATGATGTAAACGTTACTTTTTTATCTGTTGTATCAGCAGGGATAAATACCGGGACAAGCTTCTCCGTCATGCCCAGTGTCATCGTCAGTTCACTGATATCAAAAGATACGCTCTTAGGATGAACGATGACCGTGATCTTACTGCTGGCTTTGAATCCGCCGTCATTTGTTTCAACAGTGATCGTGCAGGTGCCGCCCTTCTTAGCGGTCACGACACCTTTGTTGCTGACAGTAGCGATCTTGGTGTTGGAGCTCTTCCATGTGACGCTCTTGTCCGTCGCATTGTCAGGTTTGACTGTGGCGGTCAGCTTCAATGTTTTGCCAAGATCGATATTTGCCTGTGTCGGCGATACGGATACGCCTGTGACCGGCTGAATGACTCTCAGTTCAACCTTCACTTTGTATGTAGAACCATCCAGCTTATTTGAAGCAATCACATAAGCTGTTTCATCATTGTTCGGTTCATCTCCTGCCTTGATTTTATTGCCGCTGACGATTTTAGCGTAATTCTTACCGATCGAATCCAGTGACCAGGTCGTATCGTAGCCCTTGATGCAGGTGATCGTCTTTGTCTGTCCGCCGAGGGAAACATCGATCTTGCCGGTAATGCCCGGAAGATCCGCCGTTTGATTTACCTTCACCTTCAGTACGGATTTGTCTGCGCTGAAGCTCGGTGAATGGAACAGACCGTGTCTCATGTAAAGGTCAACATCCTTTGCCCCGTTGACTGCAGCAGTCTGTGATGTATTCAATGCAGGTGAATCACTGAACATCATGACCCAGTAATCGACTCCGTTGTAGATCACGTGGCCTATACCGATGGACTTGTTGCTGGAATACAGAGAACAAGTACGCTGCTTGTTGTTTGCCAGTACAAGGTTCAGTACCTGTGAAGCACTGCTCATTACGCCGTTGCCGGAATACAGCAGGTTTTCATTCAGGTTCGTCGTTGTACGTCCGCCGTATGCAGAATCGAAGATATCATACCAGTCCTGACCGTTTGGTCTTGTATGAGAATAGCTCAAAACGATTTCAGCAGCTCTCTTCATTGCATATTTCTCAATCGTATAGTCATA
>DMBB01000166.1 GCA_003446295.1 Erysipelotrichaceae bacterium | reverse complement strand
ATCCAGAATAAATATGTTTACAGTGATGAAGCCGTACACAGAAACGGATATATCTTCAAAGGCTGGTATCTTGATAAGAAATTCAAGAATCCGGCATGGACACCGGATGATGATGTACCGCCGGCAAGAGCCCTGAATAACATGACGCTGTACGCCAAGTGGGAAGCGAAGGACTACTATGTAATGATGCATGCAAATGCAGACGACGCTTATATTCTTGTGACCGATGTATCCTCCGGAGAGCAGAGACCGTCACCGTCAGACTTTGTCAGTGCAACATACGGAAAAGCGATGGCACTCACCGCAAAAGCGATCCGTCCGGGCTACACATTCAAAGGCTGGGCAGAGACAGCAGACGGAGCAGTGAAGTACAAGAGCGGAACGAAGTATAAGAACTTCGCGGAAGATCCTGAACAGTACGGGACAGTTGATCTTTATGCAGTATGGTCTGCCAATACATATACGATCTCGATCAAAGTGAATGGCGGAACAGTCCAGGATCTGAAGGTATCCAGCGGCACAGCGAAAACAACATACACTGTTGAGGATACTTCAGCATTCAGGTATTTATCTGAACCGGGACTGTACTCCAGAGCAGGTTATGTATTTGACGGCCTGTATACAGACAAAGCTCTGACAAAACCGTTTGATCAGACAACACTTCTGAATCCGCCTGCAAATATCACTGTATATATCAAGTGGGTCAAAGAGTGAGGTGCAGCAGGCTGCCTGTTAACCTGAACAGATAGGGAAAAGGCAGAACTTCTGTACCGGAAGTACAGAGATGCTGAAAAAGGCGGTGTATCAAACATACACTGCCTTTTGCTTGGAGGGTCATATGGAAAAGACAAGAAAATATCTGGATCATCTGATACAGATCCTGTTGGAAGGATATCTTTTTGTCATGTTTACTTTATTCCCTCTTTATGTCGGACCGCGTAAATATGAGGAGATCACTTACGACAAATATGATCTGTTCATGAAAGCATCTATGATACTGGCAGTTGGTTTTGTACTGCTGCAGATCATGAGAATGATCCTGTGCAGAAAAGAAATAAAAGTGCAGAAACCGGTACTGACAGCTTCAGATCTCTGCGCCATTCTGTATGCTGCTGCTGTGCTGATATCGTATCTTTTTGCACATGACCGTTCAGAAGCACTGAAAGGGGCGATCGGGTGGTATACAGGTTTCCTGACTCAGGCAGTCATGATCATGATCTATTTCCTGTATTCCAGTTTTTACCACTGGAATAAGAGAGTGATCGTGTATATGATGTCAGGATCGTTCCTTGTCATTCTTCTGGCTGTATTGAACCGATTCCGGATCTGTCTGATCGATCCGGAGAACTATGTTTCAACTTTTATCTCAACGATCGGAAATATCAATTGGCTGGCATCCTTCCTGGTGATCACGGTAACGTTTGTTACGGGAATGTATATTGCCGGTATCTTCAAGCATAGATATACAAGTATTCCGGCTGTGATTTATCTTTATTTCGGGTATGCGGCACTGGTAACAAACGGCAGTAATTCGGTCTATCCTGCATTGCTGGCAATGCTGGTATTCATGATTGTTTTCGGTCTTTCTGATAAGGATGTCATGATGAGAGTGCTGGTCTGTGTGATCCTGTTTTTCGGAACATATGAGTGTCTGGGAATTTACGGAATGATATACGGCTCAACAGCATACGAAACACTGCTCAGGAACATTTCAAATCTGAGCGAATCATTTATTGCAATGCACTGCGGGGCGATGGCAATGCTTGCGGCGGCAGGTGCTCTGCTTTATCTTCATAAACAGCCTGACAGCCG
Organism: Erysipelotrichaceae bacterium; assembly: GCA_003446295.1. The sequence continues at coordinate 699 of DMBB01000166.1, read as the reverse complement.
CCTGATCAGGTCTGAAAAAGAAATAGAGTATGTTCTGAAAGCCCTCTGTGCTGCAGGACTTCTGATCATCCTGGCTGTCCTGCTGATCCAGGTTACGGGAATCATCGATATGCCCGATACCTTCGGACATAACAGGGGACTGATCTGGCGGCTGAGCAGGAAAGTATATCATGAACTTCCTTTATACCGGAAACTGATAGGTGTCGGTCCTGACAGTTACGGCAACTATACGATGCTGGACTGGGATTTCATGATGCAGCTGATGGAGTACTATCCGAACATGCGGGTAACAACTGCACACAGTGAACCGTTTACGACCCTGATCAATCTTGGCATAGCAGGTGCAGCAGCATATCTGGCAATGATCTTCAGTACAGTGTTTAGCGTACTGAAGGGAAGGACAGAAGCGGAAAAGGCATACCGGATCCCGGTCATACTTGCCCTGGTGTCCTACCATGTGAACATGCTTGTTTCATTCCAGATCGTGCCGACACTGCCGTATCTGTTTCTGATCCTGGCTTTTTCCCGCTGTTCTTTCTCCGGCAGAAAAGGACTGCAGTCAGAATGAGGATCTTACGCAAAGTAAGTGAAATCAAGTCTTAAGTTGAGGAGGCATATGAAAAAGTGCCTCCTTTTTAACAGACCATAATGAAAAACTGCAGGACAGAAAACATTCGTAATGATTACGAATTCAGCCAG
>DMBB01000369.1 GCA_003446295.1 Erysipelotrichaceae bacterium | reverse complement strand
TGCTGCTGGACGAGTTCTGTGTTGATCATTGCAAACTCAGCGCTGCCCGGCACAAAGATCGGAACATTGTACTGCAGGTGATGGTCTGCATTTTCCCTGTTGCATTCCACAACGCCGATCCACATCAGGTGCTGAACGACTTCTTTTGCATGCTCAACCGTCATATCGTTGAGCTTGGCAAGCTCTTCGATATCCTTGTTGGTCCTGCACTTTTTGAATGACAGCATGAACTTGACTTCTTCTTTGGTCAGCAGTTCATCCAGCATCCAGTATTCCGGATCATCATATCCCATCGTCCCCGTATATTTCACGAGGTAGCGGTCGGTGATCATGTTTCCGAGTTTTAAAACCAGTTTTGCTTTTTCAGGATCCGCCGGTACATAGTTCGGATCGATCTTCATGTTCTCAAGATCAAAAGCATTTACCATTCTGTTCTTCTGTTCTTTCATGATATGTTATCAACTCCTGAAATCATTCTAACATGCGGCTGAATGGAATCATAATACTCATTTTTGATTTTCGTGACTTTGGTCAAACCAAATCAACTTAGATTTCTGCTCGTATATAAATAAACGGAAATTCATCAGTGAGTAAAATGGTCAGACCAACCGGATAAGACAGGGGAATGCCTGCTGCACCGGACACTGCGATCATGAATGATATGCGCTTCTGGTGATGATCTGTGAATTCCCGGCCTGTAATATACCTGCCTGAATACGGCAATAAATCATTGATATCCGCAAATGCAATATCCGGCTGCACGGATATGAATATTTTCGGATATAATGTTTGTGTTCAGCAATCAGAACTGATAAAATAAGACGGCAAAAAGAGAATAAAAGGAGAAGTAACTATGGCAATTGAAGCTGGCGATTTCAAAACAGGATTAACAGTAATTGTAGACGGCGACCCTTGGGTAGTCCTTGATTTCATGCATGTAAAGCCCGGCAAAGGCGCTGCGATCCTGAAGACCAAGATGAAGAACCTGAAGACAGGTTCCACTCAGGAAAGAAACTTCAACGCTTCCACAAAATTCGAGCAGGCAAACATTGAAAGAAAGCAGGCTCAGTATTCCTACGAAGCAGACAATGTCTTCTACTTCATGGATATGGAAACATATGAATCCTATGAACTGGATTCTGACCATGTCGGTGACAACAAATACTATCTGATCGACGGCATGAATGTCATGCTTACATTCTTCGAAGGTGCAGTACTTGATGTTACTCTGCCTGACCGTGTTACTCTGACAGTCGTTGAAACAACACCGGCAATCAAGGGTGCTCCGTCAACACAGACAAAAGACGGCAAGACAGAAACAGGTCTGACACTGAGAATTCCTCAGTTCATTGAAGAAGGCGAGAAGATCCTCGTTTCCACAGCTGACGGCAAATATTCCGGCAGAGCGTAATCTCATATTACGAAATGAATAAAACAGTCTTGATCACCGGAGCGGCCAAAGGCATCGGCAGAGCAATTGCCCTGGAACTGGCAAAGAACGGTTATGACATTGTCATCAACTATCTGACATCCGGGGATGAGGCACTTCAGCTGCAGAAGACGATCACCGATACCTATGGCGTCAGATGTCTTGCATTCAGGGCGGATATTTCCAATGAGGAAGAAGTCGACCGTATGGTTTCTGCTGTTGAAGAAGAACTGAACGGCGTGGACATTCTGATCAACAATGCGGCAGTGGATCTTTCCAATCTGTTTCATTTGAAGACCGCAGAGGAATTCAGAAGAACACTGGATGTCAATGTGGTCGGCGCATATATCTGCAGCAGGCGTGTTTACAGACATATGCTGGATCAGGAATACGGCAGGATCATCAACATTTCTTCCACCAACGGGATGAACACATACTATCCGATGAGTTTTGATTATGACGCGTCCAAGGCCGCATTGATCTCACTCACACATGATCTGGCTGTACAGTTCGGCCCCTATGTTCATGTCAACGCAGTTGCACCGGGCTTTATCGGTACGGAAAGCGAACTGGACGGATATGATGAAGCGTTCCTGAGAGAGGAAACGGAAAAGATCCTGGTCAAAAGGTACGGCAGACCTGAAGAGGTTGCGTATCTGGTCAGGTTTCTGATCAGTGATGAGGCCGACTATATCAACAATACCGTGATCAGAATTGATGGCGGACAACAAGGAAGCATATAAAACAGATACCCGCAGAGGAAGTGCATTCGGGAACCGGATGCTGTCCTTTGCGGGTCTTTTCTTTTGGCAATCGATCAGATATGATCCTTGTCAGAACAGAAGCTTGATGTTTTTTATAAGGTGAGTGTTTTCGGTTATGCTGTTTGACAATCATTCATGCATCATGAATAATGAAATCAGAAACGAAGCGCAGTAAATATCATATGGAAAACAAATCAGACCGGGAGAGGATCATGCAGAAATATCTGTATCTGAGCAGCTGCCTGAAGAAGGAAGAGCTGTTTCACGAAGATACGCTTTTTCTGCTGCCCGGAAAGATCGTTCTGAATGCGAAGGGAGAAAGAACATCATCTCCCTTGTTTGATATGCTCAATGCGGACTATGCGCTGTTTACCTGCGGTGAATATTCCCGCATGTTTGCAGAGAAACAGCAGGACCTGCGTCCGTCAATAGACGATATGGCGCAGATGTTCGGAAGAAGGGTCGCTTCACGTATTCTTCCCGGCAGAAATGACAATGCCTGTCTGATACAGAACAAAGGCTTTGTTGTGACAGGCAGATTTGAAAAGGAACTGATCGCTGCCGCCCTACTGGTTGAAAAGGCCTGCCGGACCGAGGTCCTTGCAGAAAAGATCGGTCAGATCAGATATCTGTCTCCGGTGCTTGCCGAGGCGGAACATGCTGTCTACCTGATGAAATACTCAAAACATGAGAAAGAGGCTGCTGATGACAGAAGATGATGTACGCAGAGAACTGGTGCAGTGCGGAACGAAACTGGCTGATATGGGACTGATCCAGGGGACCTGGGGGAATCTCTCTGCAAGACTGGATCAGGATTTCTTTCTGATCACTCCTTCCGGTGCAGACTATTATGGTATCCTGCCTGAAGATATTGTGAAAGTGGATATGCGGGACGGAACATATGAAGCAGGAAAGCATCCCTCCAGTGAACGCCTGATGCATCAGCTGATCTACCTGAACAGGCCTGATCTGGGAGGGATCGTGCATACGCATTCCCCGTACTGTTCTGTTTTTGCGGCCTGCCGGAAAGATCTTGTGACAAGCAGGCTGGATTACCCGTGCGCGTCCTATGCGGTCAGCGGCTCCAGGAAACTGGCAGTGAACGTGTCGCAGATCATGCTGGGACATGATGGATGCATTCTTTCCAATCATGGATTTGTCTGCGGCGCGGCAGATCTGACCGCCGCATTGGCACTGGCTGCCGAGGCAGAAAAAGCTGCGGAGGAAATGTTGAAATGAAAGAGAAATATGATGTCCTTGTCATCGGTGCCGGACCGGCAGGTCTTTCTGCTGCCTTCAGTGCATCCCGAAACGGTGCGGATGTACTGATCGTAGAACGGGAAAACGAGCCGGGAGGTATTTTGAAGCAATGCATTCATGATGGATTCGGCCTGCATCGCTATGGTGAGAAACTGACAGGTCCGGAATATGCATACCGCGATATCGTACGGCTGGCAGACACAGACTGTGATACAGCGTATTCCGCGTTTGTGCTGGATATTTCCGAACATCATGATGAATATCAGGTGACTTTATCCATGCGCAGCGGGCTTCACACGGTATGGGCAAAGGCGCTGATCCTGGCGACCGGATGCCGTGAGCGCACAGCCAGACAGGTATTTATCCATGGTGATCGTCCTTCCGGAGTCTATACAGCAGGGACCGTTCAGAACTTTATCAATTTGAAAGGATGGATGCCGGCAAAAAAAGCTGTCATTCTCGGGAGCGGTGACATCGGTCTGATCATGGCAAGACGCCTGTGTCTGGAAGGTGCGGAAGTACTTGGTATTTATGAAGCAAGGAACAGGCCCGGAGGTCTGAAGAGAAATATCGCCCAGTGCGTGGAGGATTTCAATATTCCGATGTTTCTGTCGAAAACAGTCACGCGGACGATCGGAAAACACAGACTGGAAGCTGTTGAGATTATGGATGTGAATGACAGGATGGAGCCGATTCCCGGCACGGCTCAGATCATTCCGTGTGATACGCTGATCCTTTCGGTCGGCCTGATCCCTGAAAATGAACTCGCGGAAAGCATCGGGATCAGAATGTCCGATCACACGCATGGACCGCTGGTCGATCAGAATATGGAGACGCTGAAAGAAGGTGTCTTTGCGGCCGGCAACTGTGTCAGTGTCAATGATCTGGCAGACTATGTCAGTGAAAACGGCATCACTGCAGGAAAAGCGGCTGCCTTATATGTCAGCCGGAAGCAGAAAAGGGAACTGATTCCGGTAAAACACATGGATGGCATCCATATTTGTGTTCCTCAATATATTGATAAAAACAGTGAACCGGATCATGTCGTGCTGTATCTGCGCAGTGACGATGATTACAGGGACAGAGAGATCCTGCTGGAAAGTGAAGGAAAGACTCTGTTCACAAAGAAAATGAGAACCATTCACTCCGCGGAGATCATCCGCCTGGAAGCCGATCTGTCCGGGATCGGAACAGAACTGAAGGTGAAGCTGATATGAAAAAAGTGATCTGTATTATATGTCCGAACGGATGTGAACTTGAGATTGATGCTGAGGAACAGGTGACAGGAAATCTTTGTCCAAGAGGACAGGCATTTGCTCTGCAGGAACTGAAAGATCCCCGCCGCAGTTTGTCAACGACATGCCGGACGATATTCCCGGATATACCTGTTGTACCTGTGCGGACAGAAAAAGAAATACCGAAGCATCTGATGAAAGATGCCGTCCGGGCAATCAGTGAAATTGTGATAGACAGGCATATGCAAATAGGAGAGACGGTAGCGGCAGATATCCTGAATACCGGTGTGAATGTCATTCTCTGCACAGACCGTCTGAAGGAGGTAAACCATGGCTGACCATTTTGCCAGAGGCAGATCTGCAGAAGTATTCCGAATCGATGATGGAAGAGTAATGAAACTGTTCTTTGAAGATTATCCGCGGGAATACGCTGAAAAGGAATTCCGCAATACAAAGATCGCTTCAGAACTCGGATGTACGCCGATGAAGGTGTATGAAATGGTTGAAAAAGAAGGAAGATCCGGCTTTGTTATGGATTTCATCAACGGCGTTTCCCAGAATGACATGCCTTCCAAAAATCCGCTGTATCTGCTGAAGGGAGGCAAAGACCTCGCCCGCTGCCATGTCAAAGTCCAGGCACGCAGATCACATGAACTGGAAGATATCCGGACAATGTGCGCTGATCTTCTGAGTGATGAAACGATGTCATTTCTGAGCGCAGAAGAGCGTCAGCGCGCAGAGAAGTATCTGCTGTCCCTTCCGGAGGATGATACAGTGCTGCATCTGGATTTCCATACCGGGAATGTATTGGTGGATCCGGACGGGAACTGTACGGTGATTGACTGGATGACGGCAGCCAGAGGAAACCGGGCTGTTGAAGAAGCCATGATGGAATTCCTGTTTTCCGAAGCAGAATTGTTCCCGGAAGCAGGAAAACTTCAGAAAGCATTCTTCGCAGCTGTCCGCGGCTACATTGGAAAGCAGTTCTTCAAGGAATATCAGAAACTTACTCCGCTTTCTGCAGAGGAGATCGACAGATACCGTCTGCCTGCACTGATCATCAGAAGAAGCTGGAACATTGATTTTGAAAAGCCGTATCTGACAAAAACGATCCGGGAGCTGATCCGGAAGTACGGGATCTCATGAAACCGGATAAACTGCGCAAAGAGCTGCGGAAGATCGATCCTTCTATCCGGGTCTTGGAAGTCAACGGCTGCATCAGACTGGAAGGTGAAACGGACGACTGGCAGAAAGCCGTTAAAGCAGGGCAGATGGCAGTTGACCGGAAACGATACCTTGGCGTATTGAACGATATCCGCCTGAAGGGTTTTGAACAAAAGACAGTTCTGCCTGAGATCAATGACCGCTGCTATGATGGCCGCCATTGTGACGTGCTGATCATCGGAGGCGGCATAACCGGATGTGCTGCTGCCCGTGAACTGTCCAGATATCAGCTGGATATCCTCCTTGTCGAAAAAGGACCTGATGTTGCCTCAGGACAGTCCTCCAGAAATGGAGGTGTTCTGCATACAGGCGTCAATTTCTCAAAGGATTCTCAGAAACTGAAATACTGTGTCCGCGGGAATACCATGTACCGCCGGCTTTCGGACGATCTGCATGTACCGTATGAAAACAAGGGACAGATCACCTTTGCCCGAACAAAGTGGGAAATGGCAGCCCTGCGCTATGTACAGCATACTGCTTTGAAAAAAGGAGTCGTGCGCACGAAGATCATGACGCGGGAGGAGCTTCTGAAATATGAGCCTTCCATTCCTGACTGGAGCATCGGCGGTCTTTATATGGGTACCGGCGGCATTACCTGCCCGCATAAGATGACGATCGCCCTTGCGGAAAACGCTGCGGAAAACGGTGCGGAGATCGCACTGAATACCGCGGTGCTGTCCATGAAGACGGAAAACGGGATCATTACGGAAGTTGTGACCAACCGGGGTACGATCTATCCCAGGGCAGTGATCAATACGGCAGGCGTCTATGCGGATGTGATAGCGGACATGGCAGGAGACAGAACATTCACGATCCATCCCCGGGTCGGGACTGATCTGATCACCGATAAAAAAGCAGGATGGATGGTGTCCTCCAGCCTTGGCAAAACACCGTTTACGCTGAGCCCGAAGCAGCTGGAAGAAATACCGGACGATCCTGTATCCAGGGTGAAAGCGATCCTGAAGAATATGCATTCTCATTCCAAGGGGATCGGACTCATCCATGCCGCAGACGGGAATGCCCTGATCGGTCCGAACGCTGACGAAGTGCCGGACAGGGAGGATACTTCCACGGACCGTGAAATATGCGAACATGTGATCAGTGCACAGCAGGAAGTGCAGCCGGCAATCAGGAAATCGGATATCATTGCATACTTTACCGGTGTCAGAAGCCCGACATATGAAGAGGATTTTGTTGTCCGGAAGGGTATTTTTACAAAGAACATCTTCGAAGCAGCCGGTATCCAGTCTCCCGGACTGACTGCCGCCCCGGCAATCGCCGCTGATATTGCCATGTGGGTCAGAGAATATCTTGAAACGTTCATGGATGTGAAAGAGGATCCGTCTTTTGATCCGAAGAGAAAATATAAACCTGTGCTTTCTGAACTGACTTTTGAGGAACGAAATGAACTGATCCGTGAACATCCGGATTATGGCGAGATCATCTGCCGCTGCGAATGCATCTCCAAAGGAGAGATCCTGGATGCGCTGCGTTCACCGGTACCCGTATATACGACGGATGCCATCAAGCGCAGAGTCAGATGCGGTATGGGAAGATGCCAGGGAGGCTTCTGCCTTCCCCGGATCATAGAGATCATCGCTGAAGAAACAGGGGAACAACCGGAAGAGATCGTGAAAGCTTCTTCTGAAAGCACACACATATTCCGCAAAACCAAATAAACCATAACTCCTGCCTTGTATTCTGCGTGTTCTGCAGATCAGACAGGAGTTTCTTTTATCATGGCAAGGCAGAAAGATCATGTTTGTTAGTTTCAGCTGTCCGTAAATATCAGATTATGTAATAAAATGGTAACAGTAAACAGGGGTATGTATGACACAGAAACAGGGCGGACGTATTGCCGGATTTGACGGACTGAGGGCGATAGCGATCATCGGAATCGTATTGTATCACCTTTTTCCCGACCAGGTCCCGGGCGGTTTTCTTGGCGTTCCCCTGTTTTTTTCCATAATGGGATATCTGCTTGTCTACAGTTCATGGAATGAACTGCGGTACGGGGACTTCAATCTGCTCACATATTATGCAAAAAAGATCAGAAGGCTGTATCCGCCTCTGATTATTATGCTGCTGATGACGGGGCTGTTCATGATACCGCTGTGGCCCAGACTGACCAAGGGCACGCTTCCGGAACTGCAGAGCGTGCTGCTTGGCTACAACAACTGGTGGCAGATCTCTCAGAACAGTTCTTACTTTACACGCATCATGAATGCTTCTCCGCTGACGCATCTCTGGTATCTTGCACTGACGATGCAGTATTACCTGATCTGGCCTGCAGTGTTTCTGATCGGTCTGCTTCTGAGAAACCTTACGGATAAGGAAGATATCGGTCTGCTGCTGATCGCTGCTGCGATCGTATCCGCTGTTGAAATGGGAATGCTGTATATGCCGGGCGAGGATCCTTCCAGAGTCTATTACGGAACAGATACCAGAGCGTTCTCTTTGCTGCTGGGCATGGCGCTGGCACTGTTCCCGGTCGACCGGATCGGCGTCAGGATGCGCAGAGACAGGTATCCTGCCAAGGCTGTGTTCTTCGGCTGTCTGGTGGTGACTGCAGTCCTGTATCTGGTGGTGAACGGAACTTCAGCCTGGGTATACAGAGGCGTCATGTTTGCCGCAAACATCGTGTTCATTATGATGATGTTCTTTGCCATCGGATGGCAGAAACATATCGGCATTCCGCTGGATGGTCCCTTGCTGAAATGGATCGGTTCCAGGAGCTACATGATCTATTTGCTCATGTTCCCGGTGATCTATTTCTTCAGCCAGTATTTCAAGGATGCGGACACGCTTGCGATGAAGCTTGCCGCTCTGGCTTTGATCCTTGTGCTTGCAGAGATCCTGTGGCGAATCGACCGCATGATCACAATGCGTTCCAGAGTCAAATCTTCCAATCCAAAAAGAGCTGCCGCGATCTCTCTGCGCAGAAAGGTTCAGTCCTTCCTGGTGATGTCGCTGCTCATGGCATCTACGGTGCTGATCTCTGTCGCTCAGACAGAACGGTTTGAAGCTTCGCATGATACATCTGACATGGCACAGCTTGAAAAGGAGCTGGCTGAAAATGCCGCGTTATTGGCTGAACAGTCTGATGCAGGAAAGACGCCGGTGACTGCTTCACCTGAAGTGACCACGACGCCTGCTGAAACAGAACTGCCGGAAGAAACACCCGAGCCGACACCTGAACCAACGCCAACGCCTGAGCCGACACAGACGCCTGAGGAGACAGGTGTTGCGCAGACAACAGAGTATACAGCGATCGGAGACTCAGTCATGCTGGGCGCTTATGCGAATATGCGTCAGGAACTGCCGATGATCTGGGTCGATGCAGCACAGTCAAGACATACGAATGTCGGCGTGATCGTTGCGGACAGTCTGTATCAGTACGGGCATCTGGGACCGACGGTCATCATTCATCTGGGTACGAACTCACGCTTTGATCAGGAAACGGGACAGAAGCTGATCGATTATCTCGGCCCGGACAGAACGATCTACTGGATGACATGCAGAGGACCTTCCCTTTACTACATCAATGATGTCAACGATACGATCCGTCAGCTGGCAGAAGCCAACTCAAATGTATCGGTACTTGACTGGCAGGCATATTCTGCCGAGCATTACGAATGGTTCTATTCGGACGGCATCCATCTGAATCCCGATGGAAGAATTGCCTATACGCACTTTATTGCAGATCAGCTTGGTCTGCCTCTGCCTGTGGAGGAAGCACCGCAGGGAGAAACAACCGGATAAATGAAAACACGGCAGTTCTCATGGGAACTGCCGTGCTGCATCATTCAGTGCTTCGGCGTGACATTCAGCTTTGACAATGCCAGCAGGATGGACAGCTTTCCGTATTCAAGAGAAAGACCGCCCTGCATATACAGCGTATACGGGGGAATCACAGGCGCATCAGCGCTCAGTTCGATCGTACTGCCCTGTGTGAAGCTGCCGCATGCCATGACTTCGTCAAAGGGGTAGCCCGGCATCGGTGCAGGCATGACATGTACATAGGAATCGATCGGTGAAGACTCCTGGATGCCCTGTGTAAAGGCAACCAGGTTTTCTTCTGTGGACAGTTCCACTGTCTGGATGATGTCTGTCCTGTATTCGTCATATCTTGGAGATACATTGAGGAATCCCAGCTGTTCCAGCATCCATGAAGAGAATACTGCTGTTTTCATTGCGCTTCTGACTGCGTTGGGAGCCATGAACAGTCCTTTGAAGAAGGAATTGTTCTGGTTGAAGTTCGCGCCTTGTTCCTTGCCGATCCCGGGAGCGGTCAGACGTTCCGCAATGGCAAACACAAGATCTTTTCTTCCTGCAATATAACCGCCTGTGGATGCGACGCCGCCTCCCAGGTTTTTCATGAGGGAACCTACGACGACATCGGCTCCTGCATGTCCTGGTTCCCGTTCTTCAACGAGTTCCCCATAGCAGTTATCTACCATAATGATGACATCACGGTTGACTTCCCTGATCTTCTGAATCAGGTGTTCGATTTTAGCAATGCACAGGCTTGCCCGTGAGGAATACCCTCTAGACCGCTGGATCTCAACCAGCTTTACATTGCCTTCCTTCAGTCTGCGTACGATCGTTTCTTCATCGAATTCATTGTTGACGAGATCGATCTGCTCGTATTTCACGCCATGTGCTTTGAGGGACTGAGAGGATTCTCCTGTCAGTCCGATCATTTCCTGCAGAGAGTCATATGGCGTTCCTGTCAGGGAGATCATGGTATCCCCGTATTTCAGCAATGCTGAGAATGTCAGGAACAATGCGTTTGTGCCGCTCATGATCTGAGGTCTGACAAGTGCATCTTCACATCCAAGTACATCCGCGAACATCTTTTCGAGCTTGTCCCTGCCCGCATCATAGTTCCCGTAGCCGTTGATATCGCTGAAGTCAGAGTAAGATACTCTGTTTTCTATAAAGGCGGACAGGATCCTGTCAGAGTTATGCATGCATACCTGATCGATCTGCCTGTAGATGTCTGCAAGTATCTGATCGGATTCCTCCGCCAGCTTTAATAAGTCCTGATTGATCTGATCTTTTATCATAATGATTGTCTCCTGTGGTGTATTATATCCCATTACAGGCATGTGCAGGAAAAAGACCTGATGGATCTGCTCTGAAAGAAACAGGATGCATATCAGGCAATCGATCCCGAAATAACAAATCAACCGCCTGTACAGCCGATATGTTATATTGAGTCTGTAATAACAGGCGGAATTGTATATGAAAATTACTTTTTTTGGAACAACTACATTGCTGTTTGATGATGGAACGGATCAGATCCTGTTTGACTGTCATTTCACCCGTCCTTCGCTTCCGAAATATCTCGGCGGTTCTGAAGGAACAAACAAAGAGATCATGGATGAGCTGTTTGCAAAGCATCATATCGACAGACTGAAGGCGATCTTTATTTCACATACGCACCATGACCATGTCATGGATGCACCTTATGCCGCACTGAAGACCGGTGCAGTCATTTACGGCTCGTCTTCCGCAATGAATGTCGCAAAGGGCGGAGATGTTCCGGAGTCACAGCAGGTCTGCTTCAAGGCGGGGGAAACGTATACGGTCGGTCAGTACAAAATACAGGTACTGGCTTCAAAGCATTCAAAACCGACGGCCTTCAACAATGATCTCGGCGTGCCGATCGATCATCCGATCGTACAGCCGGCAAAGCTGCATGACTACAAGGAAGGCGGTTCCTATGACTTCTATGTCGAAGCGGCAGGAAAAAAGATCCTGATCCGTCCCAGCTTCAACTATATCGAGGGACAGCTGAACGGATATGAATGTGATGTGCTGTTCCTTGGCATTTCCGGATTAGGCAAGGCAGACCGTCAGACAGAAGCGATCTTCTTCCATGAAACAGTGGAGAAGGTCAGACCGGCACTCATCGTTCCGCTGCATTGGGACAATTTCTTTGTTCCGCTGGACAAGCCAACAGTGGGTATGCCGCATGTCATTGAAAAGACAGAAGAGTCATTCTTTAAATTAGCGAAGCGCTGTGAGGAGTATGGTGTAAACTGCATTCTGCAGATTCCCCGTACAAGCATTGAAATATAAAGAAGCATTCCTGCAAAGAGGAGAAAGAAATGAAGAAACTGATATGTTCCGCATTATGCGCAGGTGTCCTGCTGACATTGAGTGCATGCGGTCAGAAAAAGCAGGAAGAAGCACTGGCTGAATGGACAAGAGAAGGCTACTTCCAGGATGAGGATGAAAATATGCTTTCCGTCACCTGGATGGAGGATATTGACGAACCCGGCTGGTATGTCGGATGCATGCTTGGTGAAGACCCGATAGAAGATTCCTGGGGTGGCACACTGCCGCAGGAAGGAAATGCCCTGAAGGGTACCCTGACTTCTTCCGGCAGTAAAGAACCGCTGAATGTAACAGTCACGGAAGACGGCACAGACGGCCTGGCACTGGCAGTTGACGGAGGTGAGACGTATCACTTCACAAAGTTTGATATGCCTGAAGCGACCATCTTCATTACCATTAATACGGAAGGCTGGGGCAATATTGCCTACACAGAGGGTGAGCAGACACCTGAAGTGGATGAAGAATATCCGTACCAGTCGGCAGTCATCAACCTGGAAAAACCGGAAACATATACATTCCTTGCATGGCCGTCTGTTGGAAATATTTTCGTGAAATGGACAAAAAACGGAAAGGACTTCTCGAACGAAGCACAGATCACGGTCGATCTGGATGAGACTGCTGATTACATCGCTGTATTTGAAGAAGACCCTGACTGGCAGAATCCTGTCATGAACTTTGTTGGAAACTATGAGAGCGGCAGGGCACACGCCCTGGTGGAATGCTTCGGAAAAGAGGAGGCATGGATCACCATTGAATGGGGCAGCAGTGTTTCCGAACTGGCACGCTGGGATATTAACGGCCGGCTCGATCCTGAAACAAAGACCATTGATTATTCCACCGCCACAAAGACGATCATCGTCTTTAATGAAAAAGGTGAGATCGTCAAGGATGAAATTGCCTACGAAAACGGGACGGGTTCGATCGTCTTCAATGATGACGGTACATTTACCTGGCACGAAGATCAGTCGGAATACGATGAAGACATGGTGTTTGAGTGGGTATCCGGATCCGAGGATAACTGAGACGCATTAAACAGAGTATGTGAAAAAAAAGATGACTGCTTCGCTTGTGACGAAACAGTCATTTTTATGCTGATCAGCTGTTAAACAGGATCTTTTTCAGGAGATCTGCAAGTTTCCCTGCTGTGATCTTGAAGGATGCCTTCTTAACACCGGTAAAACCGATATATCCGATCTCATTGCCCTTCATATCTTTTACAGGCTGTCCGGTTTCATCGTAGAATGTCCGGAGATTGTCGTAGCCGGTGATGAGTACGGAGCCGGTACCTTTCTTCTGGTTGTCAAAATAGGAGATACGGTAATCGGTTCCGCTTCTCAGGGTCAGCGTTGTTTTCTTGTCATACTTATATGTGACAGTGATATCTGCCGCATATTCGGGTGAACCTGATGCGTAAGGGTCGAAGTAGATGTATTGACCTGTATACGGGAATGAGGTGACCTTGACGGTCTTGCCTGCCTCGTTCTTCCGGGTAATGGTGACTGTTGCTTTGGACATATCCAGGTAACGTCCGGTTTCAGGCTGTCTTCTGACCTGGTAAGCGCTGTAGTTGATCAGGTCAGGGTCATCGGAAGCGAAGTTGCCTTTTCCGCGGAACACTGCGTATACCGTGACCCGGTCTCTCGGGTTTCCATCGACCATGAAGTCTTCATCCGTCAGCATCTCTCCCTTTTTGGATGAGACCGGACCGGACATCTCATAAATATATCTGCCCAGGTCATAGTCATAGCGGGACTGGACGCTCCGGTAATACGATACCGTGTAGTCCTTGCCCTGCTTCAATGTGATCCCGTTATATGTTACATACGGTGTCGTAGCGTATGCGCCGGGCTTGGTATAGATCTTTTCCGGAAGGAGCACAATGTTTACGTTCTGGATACTGACAGGCTTGATGTCAAACTTGCCTGTGACCGCTTTTCTGCCCTTGTAGCTGCCGATGAAGGATATCGTATAGGAAGCCTTTGTCTTAGCAGTGCTGACATTGGTGTTGTTCTTGTAGGATATCTTATAATCAGTTCCTTCGGTCAGACGTGTTTCATACTTGTCTTCACCCTCGGTATCTACGTCAGCGTACACTGACAGGAAACCGGTCCTGGGATAGCCGGTGTAGTTCACACCGGATTCATAGCCGTTGTACACATAGATATCGATATCTTTGTTCGGTACGATCTTGAAGTTCGCTGTCTTTGTGCCGGAATACCCGTTGATGCCGGTCACGGTCACTTTGACGGTTCCTGCATCGGTCGTATTATTGGACATCGTCAGGCTGTAGTGCTCCTGTCCGATGTCTTTCTTTTCGGTTTTGTCCAGAGCGTCATATACGGTGATGCCGGACAGGATCTCTTCTTTCCGGTCTTTGCCGTTATAGACGTATGAAAGTGTTCCGAAGTCTACCGCAATGTTCTTCAGCTCTGCTTTGCCGGCAACGACCGTGACGGGAACCTCAACAGATCCGGTATAGTTGCCTTTGCCGGTAACTGTCATAATGGTATTTTCCGTATATTTCGTGGATGCTGCAGGACTGACGGTAAAGTCTTTCGTGGAAAGCTTGGTCGTCCCGTAGTACAGGACAGGGGATGCCTTACTGCCGGAAACGACTGTCAAATCTGCTGCTGTGACAGAAACTGTTCCGTCTGCCGTATCACCGGGGTTGATGCTCTTGCGGCTGATCTCGAAGTACAGTGTCGTACTGCCTGAGAAGTTGCCTTTGCCGGTCACGATGATCTGCGGCGCGCTCTTGCGTGTCTTTGCGGGCAGTTCCAGGAAGCCTTCCTGGTCTCTTTCAGCGCCTTCGGGCAGGGTCCATGCCTTGGTGTTGTTCTTGTATTTTACGGTATAGTCTGATCCTTCATACAGGGTCGAACCATTGCATGAAACGTAAACACCCGGTTTCACGGCACTTCCTGTGTAGATGAAGTTCCTGTCAGGTTCAAGCAGTGTTACCTTCATGACATGGTTGACCGGCAGTGCGCGGATGGACCTGTATGCCGACAGTGAGGAGACAGGATAAGAAGTTTCCGTCAGGACTTTGGGCGTACCATAGAATCCGGTCTGTTCATAACATGTCATATCGGGATCTGTGCCGCGTCTGTTCAGAGTCACGCCTGCAGGTGCGCCGATCGCACCGGTGTTTCCGCTGATCTCCAGATAACCGTCCCAGCCCGAGGTACGCAGTGTGGTATTGCCGTCCAGATACAGACCGTAGGAAGCTGAAGGGGAAGAACCTCCGGTCAGGGAGACATTCGCCTTTCCAGATACTTTCAGACTGCCGCCGGCCATGCGGAGCGCGTAACTGTGTCCTTCTGAAGAACTGCTTCCGCGGACGGTCATTGTACCGCTTCCGCTGACTGTCAGATCGCCTCCGACATATGCAGAACACTTATCTGCTGTGCCGCTGCCGGTACTGGGAAGATTCAGCTGCGGAGTTCCGTAGGAATTTGGTTGCGGGCTGAATACGACCTTCAGCGGTCCGGCTGTGTAAAGGTCACAGACATCCGGCATGGTCACGTAGCTGGAGCTCCTGAATTCTGCATATGATTTGACGATAATGGTCAGTTCTCTGGTTCCGGCATAGTACAGACCGCAGTAGCGTTCAGGACCTGCACCTTCCAGATTCTCATTGTAGTTGTAAATATAGAAACTGCTGTTCAGTGTCAGGGTGTTCGTATCCGGATCATAAGTGGAAGGTGTAGACGAGTATCCGTTGTTTGAGATATCGTTTTTGTTTTTGCTGTGGATCAGATTTCCGCCGATCCAGAGGTCATAGCTCTTTGCCCACTGGGCATACAGGCTGAGGACACCGGATGAAGGTACATCGATCGTGATCTCTGCCTGATCGTCATAGTGCGTTCCGCTTCCGTCTTCCTTTGTGTTCCAGCCGAGGAATGTCAGGTCCCCGTTTGTAAATGCATTGGGCGTGAAATGATCTGCAGGTGTTTCCGGAGTGTAGTCGGTGTAGTCGATGATCTGATCTTCCATCACGCCCTCTGCTCCGTTGGACAGATAATGAACAGTGAATCCGACAGGATGGAAGGTATAGTTTCTGGCGGAAGCGTTGCTTTCCAGAGTACCGCCCGGGATGCCGTACACCTGTACGAGTCCTTCGGGAATTCCCTTGAATGCATCGGGATAGATCATGCCTTCCTTCTGCTTGAATGTCAGGGACAGCTCTGTCAGTGATGTACAGTTTTCAAATGCACTGTAGCCGACCGCATAGCTCTCGTAGTAAATGTAATTTCTCAGTGTGCCGTTGTAATGTACCTTTTCCAGACTTGTGCAGTTCCGGAAGGCATAATTACCGATCGCTCTGACAAAGTCAGGAATCGTGATCTCTTTTAATGAGATACAGTTTTCAAATACAGATGCAGGCAGTGTATACAGGCCAAGGGATGCCGGCATATCGATCTCTTCAAGGTTCGTGCAGTCTTTGAATGCATTGTCACCGAGCGAAGTGACTGTTTCAGGGATCACCAATGACGTCAATCCTGTGCATCCGTAGAACACACCGCTGCCTAATGCCAGTAATGCCGGGGGAAGTTCGATCTCTTCCAGGCTTGTGCATTGATTGAATACAGAATCACCGAGAGACTCAATATTCGGTGAAAGCCGGATATTTTTCAGGCTTGTGCATCCATTGAAGATACCGCCGTACAGAATTGCAACGTTGTCCGGAATATAAATGGTCTCCAGAGCTGTGCAGTCCTTAAAGGCATTTGTGGTAATGCTTTTGACGCCGCTGCCGATCACGACCTCAGTCAGGGAAGGACAGTTATTGAAAGCATTGTCCGGGATCATAGTGACGCCATTGCCGATCACCGCTTTTCTGAGGGAAGGATTGCCGTTAAATGAACGGTATTCCCAGTATGTTACACTGTCCGGGATCACGATCTCTTCCAGTCCGGAACTGTTGAATGCATCAGCGTCGATCCTTGTCAGCCCTTCCGGCAGATCGATGCTTTTCAGATTTGAACAGCCCTGGAATACTTCTCTCCAGATCTCTGTCAGGGAATCCGGAAGTTCTGCACTGGCCAGATCGGTGCATCTGTAGAATGTTCCTTCATTGAGAGCGGTGACGCCCTCGGGAATACTGACGGAAGTAAGCCCGCTGTAAGCGAAAGCGTCTTCACCTATAGAATTTACAGTGGAAGGGATATCGATCTCAGTGAGCCTGCCGCAGTATGCAAACGCGCTGCTGCCGATACTGGTCAGTCCGTCCGGAAGAACAACACCCTCAAGGTTATCGCAATGATAGAAAAATGAATACCCGAGATTCGTGACTCCGGAGGGGATCGTTATCGTTCCTGACAGAGAACTGCAGTAGTCGAATATACCATTTCCCAGGCTGACTGCATTTGCCGGAATATTGACAGACTGCAGACTGGTGCAGTAATTGAAAGCATAATTCCCGATCGTTGTCAGCCTTTCCGGAAGTGTGATCTGCTTGAGGCTTTGGCATCCGGCGAATGCATCTTCTCCGATCGTCTCAATACCTTCGGGCATCAGTACCTCTTCAAGGTTTCTGCTGTATGCGATGGCGTATTCTCCGATCGTTTTCAGTGATGCAGGAAGATCCAGGGATGTCAGAAGATTGCCGTCACAGAACGCATATCTGCCGATCGACTCCACGGTTGAAGGCAGGGATGCTTCACGCAGCAGTTTATTGTTGTAGAATGCGAAATCACCGATATGCGTGACGCCTTCCCCGATCACCACGGAGGTCACGTAGGTGATCTCCGGCTGATACCATGGAGCATAATTATTGCTGTAATAATCTCTGCTGTAATCTGCCATTGCCCCGGTACCGGTGATCGTCAGCTGGCCTTCGTCTGTCAGGGTAAAGGTGACATTGCCGCCTTCATTTCCGCAGTTTCCGCTTAATACGATATTTCCTGCCAGTTCACGTGCTGTCACGATGACTTTATGGTATCTCTCAAACGGATTCCAGGAATAATAATCATATACATATTCCGGTTCATAAAAGGCCGTTCCTTCTTCATCATCGACCGAAGCATATCCGTAAATATCACATTCAATCGGTGCATGCGTGACCATGGTTCCTTCATTGGTGATGTTGATCGCTATGGCATTTGTACTTTTCGCAACAACGTTGGTACCGGCACCGAAATGAAGTTCCCTCCAGATATAGAAGGAATTGCCTGAAGCGGTCACATTCAGCGTGCAGTTTTCAATAGATACTTTGGGACATTGTATCGCAGGAGAATCATAATAGTTTGAGCTTCTGGTGACGCTCAGATCCAGTGAACCGGATCCGTCATCACTGGTAATGGTAAGCGGTCCGGAAACATCAATGCCGCGCAGACGGTAGACGTTCCACTTTTCAGTGGTGATCTCAAGTGAACTGCTGCCTGCAAGCCGGATCGTAAGACCTGCTTCCCCGCTCTTTTTGATGATCGTGGTTTCGGGAGAATCGATCAGTGTCTCGTCCGGATCATCTTCGATCACCGCGTTGTCCAGTGTGAGCGTATTGGATTCATAATCGTAGCTGACTGTTCCGGAAGTGATCAATTCACTCTCGATCGTCAGGACACCTTCTCCCTCATAGGGGACCACCGTACCTGCGACATAGAAGTAAAGTTCCTCTTCATCGTCGGAAAACGCCTCAGCCGGTTCTTCTTCTGTCTCTTCAGCAGGTTCCGTTTCTTCGGATGATTCTTCTTCCGCCTCATGTGTTTCTTCTGCAGGGGTGAGCTCGGGTGTTTTCTCCGGTTCATCGGAGGATACTGCTTCTTCCGGCTCCTGCTCACCGGACATTTCCTCAACCGCTTCTTCCGCAAGAGGGCTTTCTTCGGGGTTGGTCTCCTCAGCAGGCTGAATCAGTTCGGTCTGTTCTTCTTCCGCCGGCAGTTCTTCGTAAATCTCGGTTTCAGCAGTCGGGTCTTCCTCATTCTGCTCAGCAATCGGACTGATCATGGATCCTGATGCGAATAAAGAGAACGACAAAAACAGGGAGAGTAAATGGATCATGGATTTTTTATGCATAATGACACTCCTTTACTGCGATATTTGTGAATAATACGGTAGAAACGGGATGTACATAAAACAGCGTACGGTCATGGATAATCAATCGTGCGCTGTGAGTACGGATGATTTGTGTATCAGATGATCTGATATCGCAGATTAGATTATCAATATTATAGCAATAATTCCATCTGCTTATGGTGTGACAGAAAGATGGCAATGACATTTTTTGGCATATGAAAAAAGATCATCCGGGCTGGACGATCTCAGGTAAATTACTTCATGTTTCCGATCCAGAGAGGGGAATTGATCTCTTTCAGGTGATCCTGGTATCTGGATGTACCGAATATTGCATCATACTGGTTGACGATCTCCACCTTGTTGTCGATGACCCACTGCCTGACTATGGGGGACGTGAATACCTCAACATCCTTGACACGGTGGATATTGCATGACTGTTCCCTGAGCACCGTATCATCCAGGTATCCGGGATGGAGCACTTTAACAACGATCTTATTGTCATCGATCGGCATGCTGAGAATGGAACCTTCCGGATCATATTTCAGGAAGTTCAGTACGTTCAGAACGGATTTATGCCCCGGAAGCACCACAAGGTCATCCCGGGGTGCGGATTCCATGGCTCCCCAGATGTTGAGATGCCTGTATTCTTCTTTGGCAGTTGTCACTCTTCCGTGACGTTCATTGTTCATGAAGCCATAGGGGATATGATATTCTTCCACGACCTGCAGGATCGCCTGTTCCTTTTCTCCCTTGGCGGGAAGGTTTGCGTAGTGGATGTCCGGATAGCGTCCCAGATGTTCCTTGCAGAATTCCATCTGTGCACGGAATTCTTTGATCATCTCATCGTAGACGATTCCTTCCACAGGATGTTCGCACTGGTTAATGCGCTTCCACTTGAAATTGCCGTCCGGTGTGCAGAGAGAAGGGACTTCCGAAGGGGCCAGTACAGGGTGTCCCCACATATGAGGATGCCAGCCTACAGAGATCCACGGTTTGTCTGACAGGTAGTCCAGCATTTCCACGACATCAGGCCAGTCAAACATACATTCACAGTCAGAAACAACACCTTCTTCCAGTGTTTTCAGGGTACCCAGATTATGCACATGGGTATAACCGACATCGTCGGCACGGAATACGATCTTCATATTGTCTTCTCCTCTTTTTTTACTGATTTCATAGTAACGGAGAAACGGAAAAACTGCATTTCAGAATTCCAATCAGGTTGAAACTGTTTTATGATGTTACAGGTCAAACAAAAGAAAAAGAGGATAACTTATGAAGCATAAGAGAATCATAGTATTCCTGCTGGCAGGTATGTTAAGCGCAGGCTGTGCGCAGCAGAGTGCAGCTGTGCAGACAGAAGAAACACCGGTACCGGAAGAGACAGCTGCCGCAGAAACAGCTGTTCCGGAAACAGCACTGCCGCAGGAAACAGCAGCAGAGGAAGAAACATATCCGCAGATTGAAGCAGGGATCGACGAGATCAGCAAATACGGGAATATCGTTCTGACGATCGATCCTGAAGCCATGAAGGAACATGGCTATGAACCGGCTGATATCGTAACAGTCCGGATCGGTGACAAAGAAATGGATATGCCTGTGGGAACAGCATATACGGATGTGGACAGTGGTGAACCGATCTGCTGCTATAAGTTCAGCAGTTCCAGGAACAGGGAAGAAGTCGTCCTGTCCGTGAATACCGGAAACATGGTCGAGGCTATGGGTGTCGCGAAGATCACCAAGATCTCCGAAGATCCCGGATACAAATATGAGTGGGCAGAAGGCATGGACGACAGCACGACCGTGTACCTGAATATGAAGGAAAAGCAGGGCTTTGCGGAAGAATACGCAATGCATCAGCTGGGTGCTGTACGTACCAACAAACGTGAAGACTATGCGCATCTGAGTGACGCGGAATACGCAAACTTCCGTATGGTCAGGACAACAGGCATGGGTGCAGGCACGCTGTACAGATCATCCTCACCGGTCAACCCTGCCTATAAGAGAAATGAACAGGCAGATGCGGCGATGCTGGATGCACATATCAAAACAGTCATGAATATGGCAGACAGTGAAGGACAGATGAAAGCATACTCTGAGTTTGCGTCGACATATTATGCCGGATGCGACATCATTCCGCTGAATATGGGCATGAACTTCTCTTCCGAAGAATTCAGACAGAAGCTTGCGGAAGGATTCCGCTACATCGCTTCTCATGAAGGACCGTACCTGATCCACTGCAACGAAGGGAAAGACCGTACGGGATTTGCCTTAGGACTTCTGGAATGCCTGATGGGAGCAGGCAAAGAAGAGATCATAGAAGATTATATGCTGACGTTCTATAACTACTACGGAATAGAACCCGGCACCGATCTGTATACAAGAACTGCCGACAGCAATCTCCTGAAATCCCTGGCAGAGGCATTCCATACGGAATCGCTGGATGGGATCGATCTTGCAAAGAGTGCTGAAGCATATCTGGAAGAGATCGGTATGACAGCCGATGAGATCAAAACACTTAAAGAGAAACTCAGCACTGACTTCATTGAAATTTAAAAACAGACAAGGGACCGGAAGGGTCCTTGTCAGTACCGGTGTCTGACTGCAGACAGACGCATGATCAAACGTCTTGACATATTACTCCTATATAGTAGAATCTATATGCTACTATATAGGAGTTTTATTATGCAGGGTGGATTTTTGATCACAAAAATAAAGCAGCTGGGTGACCGCATCTTTGAGAAAGTGCTCAGTGAAAGAAATATCGACGCATTCAACGGCGCGCAGGGACGCATTCTTTATGTACTCTGGCAGGAAGACGGTGTTCCGATCAAAACGGTATCGGATCAGTGCGGTCTGGCTATTACATCTTTGACGACCATGCTGGAACGCATGGAGAAACAAGGACTGATCAGACGTATCCAGGATCCTTCAGACAAGCGAAAGACACTGCTGTTTCTGACAGATAAGGCCCGTTCATTGAAGAATGATTATGATGAGGTCTCTAATCAGATGGGAGATATCTACTACAGAGGGTTCTCTGAGGAAGAGATCCGGCAGTTTGAAGGATATCTTGACCGTGTCAGGAACAATCTCGAGGAATGGATGGATAAGTGACTTATTGGAGAAAAACGGAAGAATATGAATGACATTAAGATCGGTGAAGTTGAAACAAAGAATATCATGACAAAATCAAGTCTTCCCGTAGGAGGATACTCGGTCAATCCTTATGTAGGATGTACGCATGCATGCAAATACTGCTATGCGTCATTCATGAAACGGTTTACCGGACATACGGAAGAATGGGGGACATTTCTGGATATCAAGCATTGGCCGAAGATACAGAACCCAAAGAAGTATGCAGGACAGCGTGTTGTGATCGGTTCTGTGACAGACGGATACAACCCGCAGGAAGAGTTTTACGGCAATACAAGAAAACTGCTGGAACAGCTGAAGAACAGCGGAGCTGATATCCTGATCTGCACCAAATCCGACCTTGTGACAAGGGATATTGATCTGCTCAAAGAACTGGGACAGGTAACGGTATCATGGTCGATCAATACACTGGATGAAGGATTCAAGGATGATATGGACAACGCCGTCAGTATTGAGAGAAGGCTCAATGCCATGAAGCAGGTATATGATGCAGGGATCCGTACGGTATGCTTTGTATCACCTGTATTTCCCGGCATTACCGACTTTGAAGCGATCTTTCAACGCGTGAAAGATCAGTGCGATCTGTTCTGGCTGGAGAATCTGAACCTGAGGGGCGGATTCAAGAAGACGATCATGGATTATATTGCGGAAAAATATCCTGACCTTGTTCCGCTGTATGACCGGATCTACAACAAACATGACCGCAGTTACTTTGAAGAACTGGAAGAAAAGGCGAAGAAAATGGCAGAAAAGTATGACTGCCCATTCGTGGATAATGAAATGCCGTATGGCAGGGTGCCTCAGGGACATCCGGTGATCGTAGATTACTTCTACCATGAAGAGATCAGGGGATCTGATAATACCGGCAAACGCAATAAATGATATAAGATGTGTGTGTAAATGTCGCCTGACAGGAGACCGCACATCTTTTTAATATCGGTATACTGTGATTAGAAAGAGAGGTAAGAAATATGTACGGAGCTATTTTAGGAGATATGATCGGAGCGCCTTATGAGTTTGACAGAGGCAGCAAGACCAAGCAGTTCCCGCTGTTCAGCAGGGAATCAGAGTTTACGGATGATACCGTCATGACGATCGCAGTGGCTGAGGCAATGATGAACAGCCTCGGCAAAACAGATACGGAGATCAGAAAAGAACTCATCAGATCCATGCAGAAATGGGGTGCCCGATATCCGCATGCAGGATACGGGGCAAGCTTCATCCGGTGGCTGAGGGACGATAACCCCGAGCCTTACGGCAGTTACGGCAACGGTTCAGCCATGAGAGTATCTTCTGTCGGCTGGCTGTATGATACACTGGAAGAAACAAGACATGCGGCAAAGCTGTCGGCAGAAGTGACGCACAATCATCCGGAAGGCATCAAAGGCGCGGAAGCGATCGCCAGCGCGATCTTCCTGGCAAGGACCGGAACGAAGAAAGCTGAGATTAAAGAATACATCATCAGTGAGTTTGGCTATGATCTCTCACGTACATGTGATGAGATCCGTCCCGGATACAAACATATTGAAAGCTGTCAGCAGACTGTGCCCGAAGCAGTTACGGCATTCATGGAAGGAACAGACTTCGAAGATGTCATCCGCACTGCTGTTTCCCTGGGCGGAGACTGTGACACACTCACTGACATCGCAGCAACCATGGCAGAAGCATATTACGGTGTTCCTGAAACACTGATCACGGAATGCAGGAACCGCCTTCCAAAAGATATGCTGGATGTCATTGACCGTTTTGAAACATTCAGGAAGCAGCGTATTCAGTAACAGAAAAAGGAACCGGCTATGAAAAGAATACTCATGATATCGACCGGAGGCACGATCGCCTCTGTCACAGGAAACAACGGGCTGACACCGCATCTGTCATCCCATGAACTATTGGAATGCGTTCCGGAACTGAAGGATATCTGTGATATCGATGTCATTGAGCTGTTCAAACTTGATTCGACGAATATCGGTCCGTATCATTGGGTAAAGATGACGGAAACGATCAGGGATCATTATCAGGACTATGATGGTTTCGTGATCACCCATGGTACGGATACGATGGCGTACAGCGCTGCAGCATTAAGCTACATGATACAGAACACTGATAAACCGATCGTACTGACCGGATCACAGAAGTCCATCTACAACCGGGATACCGATGCCAGGAACAACATGATCCGCTCATTCATCTATGCGTCTGATGATCTGTCATGGGGCGTTCATATCGTCTTTGACAATAAGGTAATACTGGGCACACGCGCAAAGAAGGACCGCAGTAAGTCATTCAATGCCTTCCGCAGCATCAACTATCCCGAAACAGCATCCTTCATTGACTACAAGCTGGTCCATTTCATACACAGGCCAGCAGGAACTGAACCGGTACGGTTCTATACGGAACTGAACCCGAATATTTTTGTGCTGAAGCTTGTGCCGGGCATGAGCGGTGAGATCTTCCGATATATCTGCGGCCATTACAAAGGACTGATCATTGAAGGCTTCGGCTCCGGCGGGCTTCCGAACACGGATGATTCCCTGCTGGAAGGATTGAAACAGTTTCTGGCAGAAGACGGGATCGCGGTATTCTCGACCCAGGTGGAAAATGAAGGAAGTGATCTTTCTGTATATGAGGTCGGAAGGATCGCCCAGTCCCTGCCGGGTGTCGTGGAAGGAAAAGATATGACTGCAGAAGCGATCATTACCAAACTGATGTGGGCTTTGGGACAGACCGATGATGTGGAAACCTGCAAACAGA
This sequence comes from Erysipelotrichaceae bacterium, assembly GCA_003446295.1. Next base: position 679 of record DMBB01000369.1, on the reverse strand, counting down.
TGTTTATCAGACCGGTACAGTTCGACAGACTTTTCGTGTAAAGAAACGGGCAGTATTTTGCATAGACAGGATCCTATTGTAATGATAGTGAGAGGGCTGACTATGGGCTTATTCGGGAATAAAAAGAAGCAGGATGTCAAACTGATCCTGCCTGATCATGCAAAGTGCAGCAGATGCGGCAGAAAGATCAAACGCGGTTCTAAATTTGACTATATCGACGGAAAGCTTTATTGTGAGAAATGCAGCAGGGCAAAGCACGACTGGGATCTTCTGGAGCTGTTTGCACTGCTTGATGATGACTGAAAAAAGATACAGGAGTTGAATATGCCCAGACAATCGATTTTTGATATGTCCTTTTCCAAAGTGTTTCCCATGCTGGTGCAGAAAGCAGAACGGAAAAACAGAACACAGGCTGAAGTTTATGCGGTGACAGAATGGCTGACAGGCTATACACCGGAGCAGATCGATGCGGCACTTGCATCGGATATGACGTATGGTGCATTCTTCATGAACGCTCCTGCTTATAACAGCCGTGCTGAACTGATCACGGGAAAGGTCTGCGGCGTACAGGTGGAGTCGATCGAGGATCCCCTGATGAAAAAGATCCGCCAGCTCGATAAACTGGTTGATGAGCTTGCAAAAGGCAGACCGATGGAAAAGGTACTGAGATGAAGCGGAA
>DMBB01000184.1 GCA_003446295.1 Erysipelotrichaceae bacterium | reverse complement strand
TCTTCCAGTCTCTGCATGGATTCTTCAAATGTCTTTGCTTTCCTGCTCATATATTCTCCTTAGGCTTAACGCCTGTTACTTCAGATATGATCCTTCCTTCTGCTACAAGTGTTTCAATACGATCACCTGTACTTACCTGTCCGCAATCAGTGACTGCCTTGCCGTCTTTCAATGTCACACTGTATCCCCTGCCAAGGATCTTCAATGGTGAATAGGCATCCAGAAGTGCCGCTGTTCTCCGGAATCTGCTTTCTGAATCATTCATCATGATCGTCATAGCATGATCAATCGCGGTACGATAGCCTGTCAGTTCATTCTGTCTGCTTCTGATCATCTGTACAGAGGCATTCATGATCCTGTTATGCCCGTCCTTGACGCGCGCTGAAGTATCTGTCATGCGCTGATCGATCATATGCATCAGTGAAGTATGCAGGTGTTCAAGCTTCATCGCTTTCTGCGCATACAGCCGTTCCGGTGTCCGGAATACCGGTGCATTTTTCAGTGTTTTGAGCTGATAGTCATATGCGTCCAGATCCTGATAGATCGTATTAGTCATACGGTCCCTGGCTGTCTGTATCACAGTCAGCACACTCTTGATATCCGGTGAACACCGTTCTGCTGCACCTGTCGGAGTCGGTGCACGAAGATCTGCCACATAATCAGCGATCGTAAAGTCCGGCTCATGACCGATCCCGGTGATCAGCGGTGTCTGCATATCATAGATCACGTGTGCCAGACGTTCATCATTGAAGGACCAGAGATCTTCGATGCTTCCTCCGCCCCTTACCAGCAATACAATATCATGATCTTCCTGATCACATTTCAAAAGCGCACTGATGATCTGCGAAGCGCTTTCATTCCCCTGCACAAGAACAGGATATTCCGTGATCTCAGCACATGGCCATCTGCGCCCGAGTGTTGTCAGAACATCCATTCTTGCATCAGTATTGCGTCCGGTAACAAGCGCGATCCTGAACGGATACCGAGGTATCGGTTTCTTGTGCGCTTCATCAAAGAGACCTTCAGCTTCCAGTTTCTTTTTCAGCATTTCATATTTCAGATACAGCTCACCGACACCGAACGGTCTCATAGCCGTGACGATCAGCTGGATCTCACCGCGTGCCTCATAAACAGAAAGATCAGCCTGAACAAATACTTTATCCCCGTCCTTCGGCATGAAACCGACACGCCGGTTGCTGGAGGCGAACATGACGCATTTGATCTGCGCATACGCATCCTTCAGGGAAAAATACCAGTGGCCTGATCTGTAGCTGCTGAAATTGCTGATCTCACCTTCGACCAGCACTTTCTGCAGTAATGTATCATTTTCAAGTTTCCCCTTCAGATATCTGACAAGGGCGGAAACTGTAGCGGCTTTAGAACTCATATACGATCCAGAACACCATTGATCAGTTTATAGGAATCAGGCTCGCAGTACTTCTTTGCAAGTCTGACATATTCATCAATGATGACATTCATCTCCAGCTGTTTCATATCAAATTCAGCACAGCCCATCAGCATGATTGCCTGTTCGATCACGCCAAGTCTGTCAAATGTCCAGCCTTCCAGAACACGGTTCAGATAACCGATATAACGTTCTTCATTCAGTGCGGCTGTTCTGACTGCTTGCAGAATATACTCATCTTCCTTATTTTCGAAATTATCATCGATCAGTTCCTCAAGATCCCTTCTGAATAAAAGATACTGATAAACTGTGATCATTCCCTTTTCTCTGCTTTCATGTCGCTTCATATTTTATCTCCATTGAGTATTCTATCATGTTTGACTGAGCTATTGTACCTTATTTCCCGTTTCTTGCAAGCTATGAATACTGCCTGCTCAAGATTATACACTGCAGTCATTGCCTGGCAATATTGCATTTGTACATTCGGCACCTCTCTGCACAGATCATGCATGATCCGTTCGTGAAACAGCTGTGAAGACAAAGAGAACAGACCTGCTTTGACAGATTATTTAAAAGGGCGAATGTTTTCACATCACCCTTTGTTATATACGTATAGAATTTGCTGATTCCGCTGTTTATTTATTTGTGATGTCTTTATTGAAGAACTGAACGGACAGTTCAGCAAGCTTGCCGTTTGCACGGAGCTCTTCCAGTGCTTCATTGACAGCTTCTGCCAGTTCTGTTTCGCCCTTCTTGACAGGATAGCAGACAGACTCGCCTTCACTGGACGCAACGATCTTGATCGCCTCATCCGGATGCTGTGTCATATAGTCAACGTAGGACAGTTCAGCATTGATCGTCGCATCGATACGTCCCTGCAGAAGCAGTGTGATCGTCTGCTCGAATGTATCGATATAGTCTACCTCAGCACCGTATTCCTTAGCGAGTTCAGCATATGTAGAACCAGAGGAATTTGCTGTCTTTTTGCCCTTGAGATCTTCGAATGATTTGATGTCATCATTGTCTGCAGAAACGATGAGAACCTTTCTTGTGTAGACATACGGATCTGAGAATTCATAGCTCTTGGCTCTTTCTTCTGTATAGCCGACGCCATTGCAGATGATGTCAAATCTGCCGGAGTCAACACCTGCCAGAAGGCTTTCCCAGGCAGCTTCTTCGAATCTTGCTTCTACTCCGAGGTGTTCAGCGATCAGCTTGCCGACTTCTACATCAAATCCGGTCAGATTGTTGTTTTCATCATGATAAGTCCAAGGTGACCAGTTTCCTTCTGTACCGATGACGATATACCCTCTCTCCTTGATGGTTTCCAGAGCGGGCTTCTTTGAGCAGCCGCTGAATGTGAATGCCATGGCGATGATCGTAAAGATTGACAGTAATTTTTTCATATTTCCCTCCTATTCCCTAGCGGACATAATTGACTGGATAAAGCTTCTTGTACGTTCTTCCTTCGGGTTTTCGAAGAAGCTCTTTGAATCAGCTGTTTCTATGACTTTTCCGTTTTCCATGAAAACGACTTTGTTGGATACATTTCTGGCAAAATTCATTTCATGCGTAACGACCAGCATCGTCATTCCTTCGTTTGCCAGATCACGCATGACGTTCAGGACTTCACCGATCAGCTCAGGATCAAGCGCGCTGGTCGGTTCATCAAAGTAGATGATCTCAGGATCAACAGCCAGAGCTCTTGCGATCGCTACGCGCTGCTGCTGGCCTCCGGAAAGCTGTGAGGGATATGAGTTGACCCTGTCAGCCATTCCGACCTTCTCCAGTGCTTTGACGGCGATCTTTTCAGCCTGATCCTTCGGCATTTTGCGTGCGATGATCAGTCCTTCGGTAACGTTCTGTATAACTGTTCTGTTCAGGAACAGGTTGTAATTCTGGAATACAAATGCAGTCTTGCGGCGGAGCCTGCTGATCTCTTTTTTGCTGATGGAGTGCATATCGAACGTTTCTCCGTCAAAATCAAGCGTTCCGCTGTCTGCCATCTCCAGAAAGTTGATGCATCTCAGCAGAGTTGTTTTTCCTGAGCCGCTTGGTCCCAGGATTGCGACTACATCGCCTTTATCAACCTTCAGGCTGACATCATGAAGTGCTTCAAAGCCGTTGAATGTTTTGTTTACATGTTTTACTTCGATCATCTTATCTTGCACCTCCGTATTCGTTGAGCTTCTTCTCCCCGATGCCCTGCAGCCATGTCAGGACTGTGCAGAAGATAAGATAGATGAATCCGACTTCCAGATACAGTGCAAGAGACTGATATACACGGCCGTTGATGATCTGGGTCTGTCTGATCATTTCACTGACAGTGATCGTGGAAGCCATGGATGTACTCTTGACCATTGAAATAAACGAATTGGACAATGAAGGGAATGCCGTACGGAATGCCTGCGGCAGGATAATGCGCCGCATGATCTGCCAGTATGACATACCGACGCAGTAGCCGGCTTCAAGCTGTCCTTTCGGAACTGCTTCGAGCGCTGCTCTCATACTCTCAGCCATGTAGGCACCTTCATTGATTGAGAAGCAAAGGACTGCAGCCGGAAATGCCGGCAGCAGGATCCCGATAGAAGGCAGACCGTAGAACACCAGATAAAGCTGTACAAGAAGCGGCGTTCCGCGGATGATCCAGATATAGAACCGGCAGAACTGTTTCAGTCCTTTGATATCGGCATACTGGACAATAGCTACAGCAACTGAGATGATCAGCGCAAAGAAGAACGAAAGTATTGACAGCGGAATGGTTACCCTGATTCCGGCCATCAGTATTTTCATAAATGAATCTGCAAGTATTCCTATAACTCTTTCACTCATCTTTACTCCTCAAGACTGTTAGTATGATATGACCTAAAATACCCATTTAATAGGAACATGTCAACAGGTTTGCTCCATGAAACGGATCAGCACACGGATCCCCTGCAGATATGCTCTGATGGATATCCTTTCATTTGTTCCGTGAACACCTTTTGCTTTAATATCATTTTCTTCCATGAAGGGACCGAACCGCATGCAGCAGTCGCATACACCTTCATAACTGCGTGCATCTGTTGCCCCTGTATTGACGGAAGGGACCACAGCAACGTCACTGAAATAATGTGTCAGAACAGAACGCAGCGCTTCGAAACCCTCAGTATCGAAGCGTGACTGCCTGGACGCTTCATTTGCTACGATGTATTCGCACTTCAGACCTCCGGCATACTTTCTGCAGTGTTCAAGCACAGAAGCGTCCGTATCCTGCGGTGAGAGACGGAAATTGATCACTGCCTCCATTCTTTGGGGCATGACATTTCCGGCCTGCGATCCTTCTGTGATCATTGTCGGGGCAATGGTCGTATGGATCTGATTGTTCAGTTCGCGGCGTGAAAGATAATATCCGATGATCTCTTTTTCATACCTGCCGATATCAGAAGCCCATGTTCTGAGCGGTTCCTGCTTCATATAAGGCTGAAGCGTTCGCAGTGTCTCCTTTGCACATTCCGGAAGCACATTTTCAAACGGATGATCAACAATAGAAGCGATCGCCTTGGCAAGATGACCGAGTGATGTACCGTCAAACGGATTGGAGCTGTGTCCGCCATAGGATTCCGATGTGATCTTCAGATCAGCATATCCCTTTTCATAGATACCGATATTCATGATCCCGATATCCGTGCCGTATACATCGCCATTGCTGAGCGAGCCGCCTTCATCCAGCAGGAATTCCAGTTCGATGTTGTTTTCCTTCAGGTATGCTGCAATTGCGCGTGCACCGGTACCCTGTACTTCCTCATCCTGACCGAAGGCAAGATATACAGTGCGACGGAACTGTTTTCCGTGTTCAAGAAGATATTCCGCGCTCTCCAGTTCCCCTATCAGCATGTTCTTGATATCCAATGTGCCGCGGCCCCATATATAACCGTCTGCGACGTCACCACTGAAGGGACCGTGGATCCAGTCATTCTCAGTTCCTTTGACAACAGGAACAACATCCTGATGCGCCATAAACAG
>DMBB01000364.1 GCA_003446295.1 Erysipelotrichaceae bacterium | reverse complement strand
CTGGATCTGTCTGACAGTCATATAGACGGGATCATGGTAGATCCGGAAAACCTGCGGGGATTGACTGTAAATGAAGAACAGGCAGTCGCATTTGCAGAGTTGTTGGGGCTGAATGTGAAGAAACTTTACTAAATTTCACGAATCTTTCACAATTCTCGCATATTTATAACACAGCTTTTCAGTATTATTGAATCATCAAATGAGAGTTTGATATTTCTTTCCCCCTATTAGAATGAGGACCTGCGTGCTGGCGGGACCTTTTTCTTTTTGCCGGTTTGATCAAACAGGCATGCTGTAAATGATGAATATATTCATAATACGATGTGGCTGCTGATATAATTGGATTGTATATAAATGGATTTCAGTGTGAAGTCCGGATAATGTATGTATATATTTTTAAACTTCATAACGACAAAGATGGAGCAGATCATATGAAAACAATATTCGAGTCAACAGTTACACTTGAAGAAGCAGCTGCTGTTTCACTTTCCAAACCATATCTTCCGTATCAGCCGTGTCCGGAGTTCTCAAAGCCTCCGAAAAGCGGTGAAATATATCCGATCGAACCGCTTAAGGTGTTTGATAATGTTTACTGGATGGGGACACGTGCTGTCGGTGTTCTTGTGATCGACACAGGTGACGGCTTTATCATGATCGATTCCGGCAGCAGCGATGCTGAAGCAGCATATATTGCTGAAAGTTTTGCACATATGGGACTTGATCCTGCCAAAATCAGGCTGATCGTTGTCAGTCACGAACATTTCGATCATTACGGAGGAGTTCCTTATTTCATCAGAAATGTATGCCCGGATGTTCTGCTTGCCATCAGCAGGACAGGCTGGAACCTGCTCCAGACAGTACCTACAGAATTTGCATTTATTGAACCGCGTCCGGAAAAAGCGGATATCCTGGTCGATGACGGCCTCTGCCTGAAACTCGGAAATACGAGACTGTTTTGTGTTTCTACTCCCGGACACAGCGCAGGATGTCTTTCCTTTATATTCAATTCTTCCCTGCATGGTGAAGAACTGACTGTAGGTGTCATGGGCGGCTCTGCTGTCTGGCCGAACTTCCCCGAGGCTAGAATGTATCAGAATTCCATAGAATACTTTAAACTGTTCACAGACCTTGCCGGATGCAATGCCTTCTCTGCAGTGCATCAGAGAGAAGAAGTGCTTGATCTTGTCAGGGATCACTGGAATAAAGGTACTGCCCATCCATGGGCATGTACGGAAGATACATTCAATGAAGCGTATCTGCAGCCATTCAGAAACAAGGTACTGAATACGATCTACAGTGATTTTATCCAGCAGTACCTCATGCCGAACGGAAAACCGGAAGGCAGTCCGCTTCCGTCCCGGAAAGAATAATTTTTTCGTATAAGGAAACAGCAGATGTGTGATCATTTATCTGTATGCGGACATGACTGCCGCATCATCCGGCTGCTTGGGCATGGAAAAGGCGGTTATTCATACCTTGCTGAATGCGGAAACCGCAATATTGTACTGAAACAGATCCATCACGAGCCATGTGATTATTATAGTTTCGGGAACAAGATCGAAGCTGAGTATCATGATTACGGACAGCTGAAAGAAGCAGGCATCAGGATTCCGGAAATGCTTGCGATCGACTTTGAAGCGGAACGGATCATGAAAGAGTATATTGAGGGTCAAACCGTATTTGATCTGGTCCGTTCCGGAGCGGACACAGGCATTTATCTCGGGCAGATACGGAAGATGGCTGAACAAGCCTTTTCGGCCGGATTGAATATTGATTATTTTCCGACAAATTTCGTGGTAAGGGAAGGATTGCTGTGGTATGTAGATTATGAGTGTAATCCATATTCCGATGAATGGAATTTTGAAAACTGGGGAATCAAATACTGGTCTGATACAGATGAATTCCGTGCATATCTTATGCAGGATCATCATTGATACAGAGAACGGAGAACAGCCATGAAAAAAAGAATATCTCTTCTCATTTCAGCAATGGTATTGCTGAGCGCATGCGGTTCCGGACAGAAACAGAATGAAAGTACACCTGACGTCAAACCTTCTGAGACACCGGAAATACAGGAAACAGCCGACACACAGAATACACCGTACACGGGAACTGATCCGGTCTCTGCAGTATGGAGAAATGAACTGGATAAGGACCTTGATTATCTTCCGGATATTTATTATGCAGAAGGGGCAAATGCAGAAAACATGATCGTCTTCCGGACGGAAACTCCGGTAACAGATTTTACTGTTTTATCATTGTTCCTGAAAACAATGGACGCAAACGGTGTGCCTGAATATCTGGTATCGGAACGGTATCATCTGGACGAACTGACACCGGAACATCCTTTGCTGGCAGCTCTTGTATTCAGCGGCGATCTTCCGAACAATGGGATCAGTTATGTGGACCACGAAGGAAAAGAACGCTGGTTCAGTGTTGAACTCAGCGGGAAAGACGGGTCGCTGTTTCTGAACGAGATGACATCGGATACGAATGACAATGTCAGCTATGAGATGGAAGATTATGAATTCGTCAGGATCGCGCTGTTGGGACAGGTACATGAATACAACAGCGTGGAAAATGTAATGTCCAGACCTGCACAGGACCCCATGCTGGAGCCGGCATTGTCGATTCCCGAAGAACGGATCATATACGGCGACCAGGGAAAACGCGAAAACAATATTTACCTGATCATTCCAAACAAAGATATAGAACTTCAGGTCGGTAAATATGATATTGCGTCCGGTGAGATCACGGATGTGCTGTATCAAGGGACTGAACCGATCCTGTATGTGGAAACTGCGGAGCAGACAGATCCTGCAGGTGTGATCATTGCGTCCAGAGGAAGCGATCATTTGACGATACCGACAGGTCTGGATGTATTTGACGGTGTTCTGAGAACTGCTTTCCAGATGGGTGCAGTGGATATCACACCGTACCAGATACTGGATGGATCCGAGAAACCTGTCTATGGCATGGCATATTACGACTATCTGACAATGAGAGAGGATATCCAGAAGATCGTAGCTGAAGGAGGGAGTCTTTATCCGATGCAGGAAGCCTCATTGAAAGGCCATTATTACGGTGTATTCGTACTGGAGGACAAAGACGGAAACCGCTCGCTGTATGCGGTCAGAGAAGATGAATCATTTAAATTCCATATCCTGACAGCAGATGAATACGGAACGAACTGGCATGAAATAGACTGAACTGAAACAGCAATATAACAAAAAAATCCCGAATTCGGGATTTTTTAATGATCAGCTGAAATATACAAACGGATCAGCCGGTCCGTTGTAATGCTGGATCTTATCCGCATACAGGACCAGAGTCTTGCCACCGTTCTCAACAGGCAGTTCTTTCAGTGTGCCTTCGACCTGGACCCACATGCCTTTTTCCATTTCCCAGATCTTGACGCCTGTTACGGTAATACCGCACAGTGAGGTATCTGCTTCGCAGCATACCATGGCTCTTCTTCCGAGAATGAATGTCTGCTTGTATCCGGGCAGGTCTTCTGCGTACATACCGCGCAGGATCACTTTCTTGCCGTTGTATTTATCGGGGTTGTCTGCCGCATCCATGTACCAGAGACCATAGTCGTCATCCTTGACATCGATGACCTCGGAATTGATATCAAACGGCAGAAGTCCGCTTTTCAGTTCTACAGGTTCTCCGAAGTTTCCTTCGTAGAAGATCTGTGCACGCTTGTTGATGGCTTTGATGTTGCCGCGCAGCAGAGATCCGGATGTATCCGGCGTGCAGCGGTTGCAGATGACGACATCGCTCCATCTGAGCTGTTCAAACATGAGGCTTCTCATATTTGAAATGTAAACAGCGAATGTAGAAGCATCTACAGTTGTCAGGATCTCGACCAGCGGCCAGTAATCCGGCATTCCTGTAAGCAGTGTTTCTGATACGGATTCGCTTCCGTTGTACTCAATGAATACCTGATCCGGATGATACAGGGTATCCAGTTCATGCATCTTCTCAACAGTCAGCTGTGTAGAAGCGTCCAGGAACTCAATGAATGCGTTGTGTTCATCCAGAAATTCATTGGTATATTCAGTTTCACCCTGTTCAAAGCAGATGATCAGCGTCCTGGAAATACCATCCATAAACTGCTCATCATTCAGTGTATCTTTGATCAGAGTTGTTTTACCGCTGTCCAGAAATCCGGTAAAGAGATAAACCGGACAAGCCATTACTTCACCCCGAACAGATGCTTCATTTCTTCAATGTCAACTTTTTCACCGATGACAGTGATCAGACCTGTATATGCAGGGTTGCCTTTACGGATATCCATGTCTCCGGGAACATAGTCGAAGAACAGCCAGCCTCCCTCTGTATCGGGAACGATACCTTTAGCACGGACAATGTTTTCACCCAGTCCGTTCAATGCTGTACGCAGATCTTCTTCTGTATATTTGTTGATCGTTTCAATACCGATGGAATCAAACACTTCATCCGCATCATGTTCACCATGGTGATGGTGGTGGTGATGATGGTGATGATGCTCATCATCTTTGCTCAGACGGACACGGTTGCCTTCGGACAGGCCTTCATTTGCAGCAGCTTCCTTAGCAGCGTTGTCATTGTGATGATGATGGTGTTCATGTTCTTCATCATGATGGTGGTGATGTTCGTGTTCATCCTCATCGTCATCATCGTCATGATGGTGGTGATGCTCATGCTCATCCTCATCGTCATCGTCGTCGTGATGGTGATGATGTTCGTGCTCATCTTCATCGTCATCATCGTCATGATGGTGATGATGTTCATGCTCATCTTCATCATGATCATGATGATGCTCATGTTCGTGTTCTTCTTCCTCTTCTTCGTCCTCATCAGGTCCGAGATCTTCAGGGAATCCGTCACTGGATCCTGTCATTGCTTCGAAGATCGCTTTGCCTGTCAGATCATCCCACGGTGTGGTAATGATGCGTGCTTCAGGATTCAGTTCATGGATGATATCAACAGCTGCCTGCAGCTTCTCATCGGATACCATCTGTGTTCTGGAGAGGATCACACATGCTGCTGTAGC
>DMBB01000104.1:229-3601 GCA_003446295.1 Erysipelotrichaceae bacterium | reverse complement strand
ACTTTGTGTCCGTCTGTGGATACGGAAGGCTGATCCTTCATAGCCTTGAGAGCTTCCTTTTCCTTCTGGTATTCTTCGCCTCTCTTTTCGAATTCAGCAACCTGTTCCGGTGTCGGATTCAGAATGACTGTTCCATCCAGAGCATCGAGGATAACAGGATCGCCGTCTTTTGCTTCGTCGAGGATTCCCTTGACACCGACAACAGCCGGGATCTCAAGAGATCTTGCCATGATTGCACTGTGGCTTGTTCTGCCGCCGATCTCTGTAGCAAAACCTTTTGCGAATTCTTTGTTCAGGGAACCGGTATCGGAAGGTGTCAGATCCTTTGCAACGATAACGACAGGTTCATCGAGTGTAGCAAGATTCGGAATTTCCTTACCGCAGAGGTTGCACTTCAGACGGAATGTGACGTCCTTAATGTCAGCTGCTCTTTCTCTCATGTAAGCATCTTCCATTGATTCAAAGATCATGACCATCATGTTTGCGACCTGTTCGGTAGCAAATTCAGCATTGACTCTGTCATTCTTGATCATTTCTTCGATCTGACCACGGAGTTCCGGGTCATTTGCCATCATCAGATGTGCATCGAATACAGCCAGTTCTTCAGCTTTCAGACTCTTGGAAGCAACTTCCTTGATCTTCTCAACGTCTGCTACAGTTTTTGTGAAAGCAGCATCCAGTTTTTTGAGTTCTTCTTCCGGTTCAGCGTCTTTTCTGACGATCTCAAGAACCGGCTGCTGTAGTTTGTAGACCTTCGCGATAGCAACACCTGATGAAGCAGCAATACCTTTCAGCATTTTCAATCCTCCTTGTTATACTGATCGATGATATTTTTAACATCGCTTATGCTCTTCAGTGCCATGACCTGACTGTCGTCGACTGCAATGTTGAAATGTTTCTCAACCGACATCACAAAATCCACCACATCATATGAATCCATTCCTAATTCTGCAAATGAAGCTGTCATGTCGGAACCTTCCAGTTCCGGCTTGAAATCTTTCAGTAATTGTACCAGTTCAGACAGTTGATCCATGAGCACTCCCTGTATTTATACTATCATCATTCACTATTCTAAGCAATCAACGAATTGCCTCATCAGCGCCGGATAAAATACATGCTGTTTATGAGGTCTTCCGGCAGAATTCTTTACAGAATGTCAATTATGCTGTATGAATGCATGAGATCTCTGAGGAATCAGCAGCTTGTCCGTTCTTTCAGAAATATAAATGAAACGATGCCTGCGTACAGACAATCATTCAGTCTGCATGCAGGCACCGTTTCTTCCGCTCTTTCTGCCGTATATGGTCTTTGTTTAAAGGTTCAGGCTTTCTACAAACTGCCTGATCGCATCTGTCTTCAGACGGTAGTACGTACTTCTTGAGAAATACTCTTCATACCATTTATGAGCGCTTTCCTCAAGATACTCCTTGCGGATGATCAGCTGGGTCGTCCGATCGCACTCAAGCAGACAGCGGTCGACATAATAGACCATTTTTGCGTCATCTGCATAAGTGCTGTCCGGTTCGCTGATCATGTCGGAGCTGCGTTCCAGGTCCATCCTGTTTTTCGCTATCTGATATGTCCTTCCGACATATCCTGCGATCAGTTCGTACTGTTCCTTTGTGAAGTCCTTAACGGCTGCGGATGTTTTTTTGTTTGACATCATTCGTTTCCTCCCAAGCGCAGTATTGCATACGCGTATACAGGAAAAAACACAACTCCGGTACCACCCGAGAAAATGGCATCATATTCGCGCAGCACCGAAAAAAATGACGGACCGTCAGTCAGCCCTTGCGAATCAGATCGAGTTTCAGTATCATTATTCAGTAACCTCGGAATGAGCGGGGTTGGAAGCAGAGGTATTCATGCACGTTAAATATCAGTCATCACTTTCATTGAAGAGGATCATCATTTCACTGTGTGTTTTCTGTATGATCCCGGTGGTATACAGGCTGGTCCTGATGGTTGCCGGCAACGAAACTGCAGCGATGACGTTCACCCTGAATCTGACAGGACTGATACTGATCATATATGACTGGAACCTGTTCGGGATCCATTACAACCGGGCCAAGGCTAACCCGAAGGATGCGCTGATCTATACGATCGTCGGGACGATCATGATCGCGATTCTGACATGGATCAATCAGACATTTCTGAAAGGATACATCCCTCTGCCTGATGCGGCCACAGTGAACAATTATCTGTTCTCCGCACCTGCCGTACTGCTGGCTTATTCTGTTGTCCTGGGATTCATCGTCAACATCAGCTTCAAATGTCTGACGGACCACTTGGATATACGTGACCGGGAGGCATTGATCATCCTTGCGTCGGGGTTCCTGTTCGGGATCCTGTATACGGCGGTCTTTGTGCCGTTCGGTGATCTGGGGCTGCTGGTCAGGACATACCTGTACAACGTACTGCTGATCTGCACGATGTCCTATCTGTACAACCAGTCTCATTCATTTATTCCCGGCATCATATCATTTACGATCATAATGCTGCTGCTCCAGTACATGACGATCTTCGCTTAAAAAAAGGCGCTTCATCAATCAGCGATGAAGCGCTTTTACGTTGATCTCCTGCGGCAGTGTATATGACCCGTCTTTGTATTCCGTCATATAAACAGCACAGTTGCCGATATACGTTGACCACCAGTTCCCCTTTGACTCAGGCATCAGATATTCCAGAGCCCCTTTCATGGCGATCGCGTGTGTCGATATCAGTACGTTCTCAGATGCCGTGCATATCTCAGCCAGCTCATCCAGGAATGCACCCAGACGAGCAGTGACGGAGGCAAGACTCTCCATGCCTTCCGGAGCAGGATTATGCACAAAGTCGCGGAAGAATTCGATGATCTCCGGTGCCGGTGATGTCAGCGAGCTGCCTTCATACGGACCGTAATCCATTTCGAGCAGCCGTTCATCTCTCATAACAGCGTGCCCGGGTGCAGCGAGCTCCGCTGTCTGGACAGCTCTCGACAGCGGACTGGAATAGACCCTGTCAAAAGCGATACCGTTCTGTCTGAAATAAATCCCTGTTTCTTCCGCCTGCCGTCTTCCCTCTTCATTCAGAGGAAGGTCGCTGCGGCCCTGCAGCACCTTTTCCTTGTTCTTGTCGGTCTGCCCGTGCCGAAGTATATATACCCTCATATGGATTTCAGGATATCTCTTGCTACAAAGACGCCGCTGGCTGAAGCGTGGGACAGTGAATGCGTTACGCCGCTTCCGTCACCGATCATATACAGTCCGGGATACCTGGTCTCCATGTTCTTCTTCAGTTTGACTTCCATGTTGTAGAATTTGACTTCTACTCCATACAGAAGCGTATCGTCATTGGCTGTGCCGGGTGCGATCTTGTCCAGGGCGTAGATCA
>DMBB01000104.1:0-152 GCA_003446295.1 Erysipelotrichaceae bacterium | reverse complement strand
CAGGATCCTCTTGGGAAGCACCAGGCTCAGATCACCGGGCGTAGCGTTGAGGGTCGGGCGTACATGGCCTTCTTCAATGCGTTTTACCGTGGACCTTCTGCCGCGCTCCAGGTCGCCGAATCTCTGAACGATGACTCCGCCGCCCAGCATGT
>DMBB01000015.1 GCA_003446295.1 Erysipelotrichaceae bacterium | reverse complement strand
ATGTACAGCGACCTGCAGGACCGCCTGAAGAAGGACGCCCTGGATCTCGCAAAAGAAAATGACAGGGCTGAAGCCAGCATACGGCAGTACATCAACGGTATCGCATGTCCTCAGGATGATGTGCTCTCCATTGAAGTGGAAAAGGCAAAAGCCAATGAACTGACGATGGAAGAAAAGATCGATCTTGTTCATCAGCTGATCGGACAGGATGAAGAACGGTTCACGAAGACAAGCACGCAGATCACTGTACTGGATGAGCAGATCAATGAACATACAAAGAAACTGACACAGGCAGAACTGCGTCAGAAGACAGAAGTGTCACTGAAGAACAACCGGGAAAAGCTTCAGAAAGAACAGGATACCCTGAAGAAACTGGAACAGAACAAGAATGAACAGGAACAGCGCAGACCGCAGAGTAAACAGTTTAACGACCAGGCTGCCGCAGTTACGGCAGAACTGTCGGAATATACGGAACTGGAAGAGAAACGGAAACAGTATGCGTGTACGGAAAAAACGATCAGTCTGAACAAACAGAAACAGCAGGACGTATCAGATCAGATCAATGACCTGACGGAAGAACTGAAGGAACTGAAAGAAGAACAGAAGACACTGTCTTCAGCAGATGCGGAAGAAGCTTCCCTCAAAGCAGAACAGGAAAAGCTTCAGACAGCCATGCAGAATACGGAGAACCTGAAAAAGGAACTGACCGGTATCGGCACGCTGGAAAAAGAACTGAAGCAGCTGCAGGCAGATTACAAAACAAAAGCAGCAAATGCCAAGAAACTGAGAACTGAATACGAGCAGAAGAATACAGCATACCTGAACGAACAGGCAGGCATCCTGGCAGAAACGCTTGTTGAAGGTGAACCGTGTCCGGTATGCGGAGCGGTCCATCATCCTGCTCCTGCACATAAGTCAGCGGCAGCTCCTGCTAAAGAAGAACTGGATCTGCTGAAGCAGAATTCACAGGATGCAGACGAGGCAGCACAGGCTGCCAGCACAAAAGCAGGTTCCGTCAAAGCAAGGATCGAAGAGAGACGTTCAGCCGCGGTACGCAGCGCTTCGTCATTGTTCGGAATCGGTACATTCGAAGAGATTGCTTCCTTCCTGAAAGTGAAGGAACAGGAACAGCGTCAGTCAGTACAGAAACTCTTTGCCCGGATGACAGAGGTTAAGGTAAAGATCTCACGCGCGTATGCACTGGAAAAACTGATCCCGCAGAAAGAACAGAAACTGGATGAGCTGAACGGAAAACATACACAGCTGGGAAAAGATCTTGCGCAGCAGGAAACAGAGCTGAAGACAACATCATCCCGCATCACACAGCTGGAAGGAAAACTGAAGTGTGCGTCTAAGTCTAAAGCAGAGGAACTGATCCGCAATCTGCGCAATCAGGCACTGGAGATCGACCGTTCGATCGAGCAGGCTGCCAAAGCCTTTACAGACTGCGGTACCCGTATCGCCGCACTGGAAGCTGCGATCCGTGAAGCAGAGAAAGCACTGAAAGACCAGCCGGAAGTGGATATGGACCGTCTGAAAACAGAACAGGATGAACTGCAGGAAAGAAGACGTGTCCTGAATAACGGACGGCAGACAGTCAATACCAGGATCACGATTAATAAGGGTATCCTTGAACATATCTCGGAAGGTTCCAAAGAGAAGAACGAGATCGAAACAAAGCTCAGATGGATGAAGGCGCTCTCCGATACCGCAAACGGAACGATTACCGGCAAAGAAAAGATCATGCTGGAAACGTACATCCAGATGACATACTTTGACCGCATCATTGCCAGGGCAAATACAAGGCTCCTGGTCATGACCGGCGGACAGTATGAACTGGTACGCAGAAAAGAAGCTTCCAGTATGAGAAGCCAGAGCGGTCTGGACCTGGATGTCCTGGACCATTACAATGGCAGCACGAGAAGTGTCAATTCGCTGTCAGGCGGTGAATCATTCAAGGCATCCCTGGCTCTGGCACTCGGACTTTCCGATGAGATCCAGTCATCGGCGGGCGGGATCAGACTGGATACCATGTTTGTGGATGAGGGCTTCGGCTCACTGGATGAAGAATCCCTGCAGCAGGCTGTCACAGCACTGACAAGTCTGACGGAAGGCAATAAGCTGGTAGGCATTATCTCACATGTTGCCGAACTGAAAAACAGGATAGACAACCAGATCGTTGTTACAAAGGAACGCTCAGGCGGCAGTAAAGTAACGATCGATCCGGCATAAACATATCATCAGAGTATCTGAAAAAGCCGCAGCTGAAGGGCCGTTTTACCCTAAAGCTGCGGTTTGATGATTTGTCTGTCAGAACCGGAAACAGATCAATGCGGTACTATCTGGTATACTTTGGTTACTGCAGGACAATCATACGGAGCTGCCGAAAGAAACAGGGATCTTATGATTTATTTAAATAATGGTACATTCGATCGATTCCGGGTTACCTCAAAACACAAAAGATCTGTATCTGGATGAATGCCGGTGTACAGGAACAGATGTATTTTGCTGTTTGCTGGAATTTTACCGGATGATCGGTCAGAACAGACACGTTAATACATGCAGTTTTCTGATACCAAAAGCCTGAGCAATGATACACAGTCATGAACGGTTATATGAAATCTTCTGTAACAGCGTGGAATGCTTCGCTCATGATCGAAACCTGGGGAGTATTCCGGAACTTCGGAAGATAGCAGAGTATCTGACTGATGGTGATGCTGTCTTCATCACAGAGGCAGAAGAGCCTGTCAGTATCAAAAGTGCTGTTATATAATCCCATGCTGGAAATGATAGTGGTGCATTGACCGATATCCGCCAGCTGGATCCGGTTCACCGGATTGTTTTCTATTTTTTTCCGAAAAGTAATTCCCGATCTGCTTTCAAGAAGACTGATCAGCTGTGAAGCACGGTGATCAGGACTTGATACAGCCAGTACTTCATCACTGATATCCCGGAAGCTGAGACACGGATAGGGGAGATCTTCGCAGATAACTGCCTTCTTCCAAGCATCACATCCCCGGCGAAGGTAAATGTAATTATGGATCTCATTCACAATGACATAGGACAGCATATCATCGTGCAGCGTATTCCGGGAGACATAAGCCATATCGATCTCTCCGTTTTCAACTGCTTTTTCCAGTTCGGTGGAATTGTTTTCGATGACACGGATAAATACTTCAGGATGATGATCATGAAGCCATTTCACAAGCTTTGGTGAGATCAGATTGGATACACGCGGACTCATTCCGATATTGATGACAGAGTGACGGCGCTCTTTTTTTTCTTTCAGACGCTCCAGCAATATTTCATGTTCATCATTGATATGGCGGATCTGATCAAAAAAGATCTCACCTTCACCGGTCAGTCTGAGTGTATGCTCTCCGGGTGTTCTGACAAAAAGTGTTATGTCATATTCCTGTTCGATCTTGCGGATCATTTTGCTGAGTGCGGGCTGCGAGATATACAGTTTGGTCGATGCTTTGTTGATGCTTCCCTCCGATAGTATTACCAAAAGATTCTGGATATCCTGGATTGTCATGTTGTCTCCTCATTGAGTGCACAAGTATTATAGCGCTTTTCAAGATTCCCGTAATGC
>DMBB01000340.1:382-3302 GCA_003446295.1 Erysipelotrichaceae bacterium | reverse complement strand
CAAAGAGCAAATGACGTCTTATTTAAGGGGGTCCCTTCGGAAAAAGAACAGTGTTCCATCATCTGCATGCATCATGCTTTCCTGCATTATGCGGCGTACCGGACAAAACAAAATTCCATCATGCAGACATCTGTTATACAATGAGGATATGGCAAAGGTACACAAAAAAATCAAACTATCGTCGTTTCAGATCATTCTCGGAAGCTTTCTGCTGATCATTCTGGTGGGAACAGGACTGCTTTGCCTGCCCTTTGCCACAGAGTCAGGGCAGAGTCCGAAGTTTCTCGAAGCACTCTTCACAGCAACCTCGGCAACATGCGTTACAGGATTGATCGTACAGGATACAGCAACCTTCTGGTCTGATTTCGGACAGTTTGTCATTATCATTCTGATACAGATCGGCGGCATGGGCGTTGTGACAATGGCAATGGCCCTGGCGGTCATTTCCGGCAAAAAGATCAGTCTGTTTGAGCGAAGCATCATGCAGGATTCGATCTCTGCCGATCAGGTAGGCGGCATTCTGAAGCTGACAAGATTCATCATTCTCGGAAGTCTGATGTTTGAACTGATCGGTGCAGTACTGCTGTTCCCTGTGTTTATCAAGACGTATCCTCTGATACCGGCACTCAAGCATTCGCTGTTCCACGCTATTTCTGCATTCTGCAATGCAGGCTTTGACCTGATGGGAGATGTGGAACAGTACAGCTCGTTCACCACTTATGCCGGCAATATCAATCTGAATACCATTATCATCCTGCTGATCGTGATCGGCGGCATTGGCTTCAATACATGGGACGATATCAGAACGAACAAGACAAATTTCCACAGATACCGTCTGCAGTCCAAACTGATCTTATGTACGTCGCTGTTACTGATCGGCATGCCTGCGGTCTGCTTCTTCTTTCTGGAATTCGCAGATCTGCCGCTCAAAGACAGGATCCTGTATTCCATGTTCCAGTCCGTCACGACCAGAACAGCCGGATTCAATACCGTTGACCAGAACGAACTCAGCGAGGCTGGTCTGATTCTGACGATCATACTGATGCTGATAGGCGGATCTCCCGGTTCAACAGCCGGCGGTATGAAGACAACAACATTTGCGCTGCTTTCCCTCTCTGCCCTGTCTGTATTCCGGCATCATGATGATGCTATGATATTCGGCAGAAGGATCCCGGCAGAAACAGTACGAAATGCGACAGCGATCTTTGTTCTGTATCTTGAACTGTTTATCGCCGCAGCCTGCATCATCAGCAGGATCGAAGGGCTGCCTATTCTGGAATGTCTTTATGAAGCTGCTTCAGCAATCGGTACAGTCGGTATGACAATGGGCATTACGCCTTCCCTTGAACCCGCCTCACGCTGCATCATCATCTTCCTGATGATCTTCGGACGCGTCGGCGGTCTTACAATGGTTTATGCAACACTTCCTTCCAGCAGAAAGTTTGCCAGCAAGCTTCCGCAGGAACAGGTCAACGTCGGATAAGGAGAGACAGATATCTGCATGAAAAACATATTATTGGTAGGTGCCGGAAAATTCGGTCAGCTCACAGCCAAGCGCATGAATGAGCTTGGACATGACATTATGGCCATTGACAGCAATGAGGAACATATCAACGAGATCCTCCCCTTTGTCACACACGCCCTGATCGGGGATGCGACAAAACGGGAATTCCTGGAAACGATCGGTGTATCAGACTTTGATGTTGCGATCGTTGCGATTGGTGATGATTTCCAGAGTTCTCTGGAAACGACTTCCCTGATCAAGGAACTCGGTGCACCGCTCGTTGTTGCCAGAGCCTCCAATGATGTCCACAAAAAATTCCTGCTGAGAAACGGTGCAGATGAGATCATCTATCCTGAACAGCAGCTGGCTGACTGGACAGCCTTCCGTTACAGCTTCAACCACATCAAAGATTTTATTCCTCTGGAAGGACCGTATTCCATCTTTGAAGTGGAGATCCCGGAGTCATGGATCGGGAAGACACTTGCCCAGCTGGATCTGCGCCGCAAATACAGGGTCAATGTGATCGCTGTCAGAAGAAAAGAAGGACTGATGGCTGACATGGATCCGGATGAACCGTTCATCAATGGCGGAACCATTCTGGTGATCGGCAAAGACGCCGATGTCCAGAAATGCTTCAGAATGTAGGAGCGATATAAAAAAGCTGATGAGCTTCATCTGAAACTCACCAGCTTTTTTTGTTTATTTTTCGATCAGGCAGACACCGACATTTCCTTCGGCATCCTTGGTATATCCATACCAGACACCTGTTTCCGGTGTGAGGAATGTTGTTTCCTGTCCTGCTTCATCGCAGTGTGCAGCGAACTGTTCAGCCATTCTGTCCAGTTCTTCATAAGAGAAATGCTGCTGATGCTCAGGAACAGCTGTCTTTGCACGGACTTCCGCAATGAACCGGCCCATCGGTCCGCAGTCCGGATTGCGGCGGTTTCCGCCGAAGCTTGCGCCGGCAACCTGATACATGAACAGATCCGGCTTTGCGTCACGATAGAAGTACTTTCTTGTTTCGAAGCCTCTGCCGTCAGCTCCCATCTGGGAATTCCACAGCAGGATCGTGAAGCCTTCGTCAGTCGTGATCTTTACGTTCATCAGCTCACGTTCATATACCCATTTCCAGAGTTTGAAGAAATCAACTTTTCCTTCAGCATCCTGATAGAGTTTTCCGCTTGCCCCGGCAAGAGGATTCACTGCTCTTCCGACATTGTGGTTGCTGCGGCATGTTTCAATGGTCACACCGTCAAACTCAAACTTGTCGTGAGCGCCTGCTTCTGTGAAGTAGTGTGAGAAATAATCTACATTCTGATCAACGATCACGGAAGGGATCGCATGCTCAGGAATGATGATCTGTGCCAGCGGATACTTTTCGAGCACCTCAGCAAGATTTCCTGTGTGGTCAAAATG
>DMBB01000340.1:0-315 GCA_003446295.1 Erysipelotrichaceae bacterium | reverse complement strand
CCGTGTGTCAGCAGAATGACGTCTGCACCGTTTACCCATTCACCGGCAGGCAGATCCGTCGGTGTATATTTGTATTCATTATGAGCGTCGTTGGGATCGTCGAAATACGGATCCATGACGATCGTCTTGCCATTGGGCAGTACAAACTCATAGAAATTGACACCGCTCCATCTGAGTTTGACGAGAATGCTGGGATCATCCCACTGTTTTACAGGCAATGCTTTTCTATCAAATACTTTGGAACTCATGATAATCCTCCTTGATCTATTTCAGTGTTTTATCAGAAGCAGGGAATGAGAGTCATCGTGATCGCAA
>DMBB01000360.1 GCA_003446295.1 Erysipelotrichaceae bacterium | reverse complement strand
AATTCAATTGCCGAGTAGTTCACAATGAAATCAGAGTATACAGAAAGGCGGTAAGCACTGTGAACACAAAAGCAGCCGGAAGGAAGATCGGCCTGATGATGGGCGCTTCCATGAGCTTTCTTCTGTCGCTGATCGGAACGATCAGTTCAGGCAGATTCACTCTCAGCGGCTTCCTAGTAAGTTTCGTCATCAGTTTCCTGATCTCTTTTGCGATCACTTCCATTGTTCCGATCAGACAAATCGCTGACTCGCTCACAAAGAAACGAAACATGAAGCCGGGAGAGCTCAAAACCAGACTCTTTGAAGCACTGATCAACGATCTGATGATGTCGCCTCTGATGACGCTCATCATGGTATCCATCGCTCACAGACAGGCAGTCTCACATGGAGCACGTATTCCGTTTATGGGGATGCTGGTGAGGTCTGAAATCATCAGTTTCATTGCCGCATATTTCCTGATCTTCTTCCTCACGCCAGTCTTCGTAAAGATTGCCATGAAAGGTGCCGGACCCCGGAAATAAACAGCAGAATTCCATTATAAAAGACAGGCCGGATCATCATCGCGCCTGTCTCTTTTTTGATGTCACTTCAGAACGGACTGTCCTCTGACAACGTTCTGAGGTTCAATGAACGTGAGATCTTTCCCGTTCGGGTTTGTTATGATCAGCATCGTGCTCATATCGTAGTTCTGCGACAGTTTCCTGACGTCTGCTTCAACGATCGGCTCACCTGCTTTGACGCGGTCTCCGCACTTCTTCCCCATCAGCCGGAAGCCGTCCCCTTTTGCATTGACGGTGTCAACACCGATATGCACAAGCAGATCCACGCCTTCATTTGTTGTTACACCGAAGGCATGACCTGTGGGATACAAAGCTGACAGTTCACCGTTTGCCGGAGAACAGATCATCACTTTATCCTTGTCAAAGCGGAATGCGATCGATTTTCCCAGCAGTTCCTCTGCAAACATCGGATCAGGTACTGTTTTGATGTCAACGATCGTTCCATCAGTCATTGCAACAATATCACTGTCGGAAACATTCAGTTCGGGAAGCGGTTCCTCCCTTTTGAATAATCTGTCGAATATACCCATCAGTCCAGATCCTCTCCGTTGGATTCGATGACTTTCTTGTACCAGTAGAATGAGTCTTTTCTGTAGCGCTCATAAGTACCGTTGCCTTCGTCATCAGCATCCACATAGACAAATCCGTAGCGTTTGGACATGGATACGAGGGAACAGGATACCAGGTCGATCCATCCCCATGGCGTATAGCCGAACACATCGACACCGTCATCAATGGCATCCCTGATCGCCTGGATATGACTTCTCAGATAATCAATGCGGTACCCATCATGCACTGTTTTGTCTTCACCCAGTGTTTCAAACGCACCAAGTCCGTTCTCAGCAATGAAGATCGGCAGATGGAATCTGTCTCTCAGTTCGTTGAGTGAAATACGCAGTGCTGTCGGGTCGATCTGCCAGCCGAAATCACTCGTTTCAAGATACGGATTATTCATCCTGCGGATGAATGAACCGATCCGCTCCTGACGCTTCGGGTCAGCCGTAACGATCGATGAGAGATAGTAGCTCAGTGATATGAAGTCCACCTTTCCATCCATCAGGATCTGTTCATAGTTTTCATACCAGTCGATCTCGATATTGTTCCTGCGGTAGTACGCCAGGATCCATTCAGGATAGTATCCTCTGGCCATGACATCGCAGAAGAACATGTTGTATTCTGTTTCCTCATGCGCTCTGTAAGCATCCTGAGGAGATGGTGTTTCCGGATACAGATGATGCAGGTTGAACATGTTTCCGACTTTGCACTGCGGTGCAGTATCGTGCGCATATTTCACGACGATCGCACTGGCAATAAACTGATGATGCAGTGCCTGATGAGAAGTATGGTTCCATACCTTTCCAAACTCATCCGTCATCGGTGCGAACGGACGGAAGCCCTGCGGTATCCGGATGTTTCTGTCAAGAATGATGCCGCCGCCAAGCCATGGCACGGCTGTCACCATATTGATCTCGTTGAATGTCAGCCAATATGTGACTTCATCCTTGTATTCATCGATCAGGAATTTCAGATATCTGACACAGTAAGGAATGATCTTCGGTGAAAGCCAGCCGTCAAACTCTTCAGCAAAGCCCATCGGCATTTCATAGTGGATCATTGTAACAAGCGGTTCGATCCCGTATTTATGCAGCTCCCGGAAAACACTATGGTAGAACTGTACGCCTTCCTCATCCGGTGTCTCTTCCGTTCCTGTCGGGAACAGTCTGGTCCAGGAAACTGACATTCTGTATACCTTGAATCCCATTTCCGCCATCAGAGCGATGTCTTCTTTGTACCTGTGGTAAAAGTCGATTCCTCTGCGGTTCGGGAAATTCAGGGTTGCTTCCTGTTCTCTTGCTTTTTTGACATCGTCCATCACCATGAAGTTGCATGGTGACTTCGGTCCGCGGTAATAAACGTAATCCAGATGTGAAAGTCCTTTTCCGTCTTCACATCTTCCCCCTTCCACCTGGGCGGCGGAGGTAGCTCCGCCCCACAGGAAGTTCTCAGGAAATCCGCTCATAGGTTACCCCTGGGCGTCGATCTTGTCTGCATCTTCATCTTTATAGAAGAACATTGTCAGCACAAATGTGATGACGGAAGAGAGAATGCAGCAGATGATGATGCCTCTGAGATCCTTGATGTCGCCTGTTGCCGGGTTGATAAACATCGGGAATGTGAACAGGTTCGGAGGACCGCCGGCATAGGAGCCGACATTCATCAGAGCAGAGATGAAACCGCCGATACCGGCGCCGATCATAGCGGCATACAGAGGTGTCTTATACTTGAATGTGATGCCGTACAGACCAGGTTCGGAGATACCCGGAACAATATCCGAGAATGCACTGGAGAATGCCAGTGATCTGCGGTCAGGATTCTTGGCTTTGATACCGACAGCCAGGCATGCGGCAGCCTGTGTAAACTGCATAATGAATCCGGCAGGCTGCGTCAGCGGGTTCTTTCCCATGCGCTGGCCCATAGCCATTGCGACTGCCATCAGGTTGAAGTGCATGCCGGTAATGACAATGAACGGATAGAATGCAGCGAACAGACAGATGGCAACCGGACCGATCGCATTATACAAGGCGATCAGTAAACCGGCGAACAATGATGACAGTCTGTGGCCAAGCGGTGCCAGAACAAGGAGTCCCAGCGGAACCATGATGAGGATCTCAAGCAGCGGCACAAATACAAAGCGCACCTGCTTGGGAATGAACTTATTGAGGTACTTCTCGATATATCCCATGACAAATACACAGAGGATGACCGGAATGATCGTACTTGTGTAGTCAGCAGGATAGATCGGCAGACCGAACAGGAAGCCGGCGTTTCCGGTACCCGGAATGATCGTAGGCGGGCCGCCCGGATTCGGGATCGTTGCGCCTGTACCGGCTTTGACTGCTTCCAGGAATACAGGATGGATCAGGATCGCACCCATGAGCATACCCATGGGAGTCTTGACATGGAATCGTTTTGCTGCGGCATAACCGATAAAGACAGGCAGGAACCAGAATGCAACGTTATAGACCCATGTGAATGTCTGTACGGTCGGTGAATCCGGAGCCATGACATGCAGGTTGACCAGCAGCATGACGACAGCCTGCAGCATACCGCAGGCCAGCAGTGCCGGCAGGATCGGGAATACGCATGAAACGATTGCCGGGAAGATCGCTCCGAGGATGTCCTTAAAGGACTTTTTCTTGGGAGCCAGATCTGCGTCGAGGTTTTCATCGATGGCAGCGGTCCGTTCAACTCCGGTCACATTGACAAACGCATCATAAACTTCATTGATGTCGTTGCCGATGATGACCTGGACCTGATCACCGACCATCTGGGCACCGATGACGCCCAGCTTTTTGATCTCAGCAAGATCTACCAGGCTGGCATCTTTCGGTGTAATACGAAGCCGTGTCATACAGTGAGCTGCGTGGGCAATATTGTCTTTTCCGCCGACTGAGCTGACGATCGAAGACGCTAGCTGCCCGAAGTCTTTTTTGCCTTCCATAATTACCCCCTTCTATAAATTATGTTTTTTATTCTGATATCCTTCTTTCAGGATATTAGGACCATTATTCAATGAACCCGAAGTTCATTCCGTATTTCAGCCATTCCAGCAGGAACATCTCTTCATCAGCGATCCTTCCCACGTAATTCTGCAGGCCGTCATTTCTGATCTGCGTCTTGACGATGAAGACCTCACCCTTATAGCGCGTTGCCCGGTCATTCAGGATCACGACATCACCCGGACCGAAGAATTCCTTTTCGCAGGTTCTTGGCGGTACAGGAGTAAAACGATAATCAAATCTGCCCCAGCGGGAACGGATGATCGTATGGATATATTCACTGACATTGTGCTTGTTGAATGTGAACAGGATCTCTTTTTCGGTATCCGTTACGCCTTCCGCAAGCCTGATTGTCAGCGGTATGCGCTCAATATCACCGATCGGGATCTGGTCGCGTATCCCTTCAAAATAGAACGGACGGTCTTCCGCATAGACATAGATCTCTTTCATCGCATCGGCGATCTGACGGAATTCTTCTTCCGAAGCAAACGCATTGCCGAACAGCACTTCATCGCATCCTAAGGCAAGCATATGACGTAACTGCAGGCTGACCGGCAGATCCCTGTCTGCCTCGATCGTCGGCAGGCCGTCACTCACAGGCCACGGACCGTGCGCTCCTTTGACATTAGAGGAGATGAAGATCTGAGTCTTCATGCCTCCGCTGTGAAAAAATCTGTTCGCTTCATAAACGCTTTCACTGTCAGC
>DMBB01000027.1:8661-14832 GCA_003446295.1 Erysipelotrichaceae bacterium | reverse complement strand
GACCGCAGACATACATATCGACATGTCCTTCTTTGATCGGATGAAACTCCTGTACTCTCAATGTTTTCGTATTGTAAAGTCTGATCATATTCCCTCCCACAAAAACAGGGACCCGCAAAAAGACACCTTTGGCGTGGTCCCACTTTTCTTTTTACTCTGACAGATTAACGCACTGTATACGTCCTGTTTTAAAGGCCCTCCAAGGTGCATCTTATGCAGAACATACCGGACAGTTTCACCAAACCCTGTCCTCTCTATGCGTCATGTTTCTGCTTTCTTTCCTCTTCTCCGGTTTCCTACACATTATAGAACATCAGCCAAGCATGAAACAAGGCATATTGTTTCCGTATCAGGAAACAGGCTTCAGTGTTTCCAGCAGCGCAAGCACTCCGTCAACATCGGGCATATCCATCAGATGTTCCGCATAATGGCTGTACAGTACCGTCCCCTGATCATCCAGGATAAACAGTGCGGGCAGCTGGAGTTCATTTCCTTCATAATCTCCATGTGCGAAGCCTGCGCCTCTTGCGGCGGCACCTTTTTGTTTCAGCTGTTCCGCGCCTGTGCCAAGAAGTTCTTCTTTCGAGCCTGCAGCATTGATCCCCAGTCTTCTGTAAATGTTCTGACCGGGATCGGCAATGATCTCAAACGGCAGAACTGTATCAGACTGTTTCAGGTCATTCAGCAGATGTGCAGTGTCGCTCTGCATCACGACAACCACCTTTGCGTTCCTTGCCGCAAATTCTTCATACCGTTTCTGGATCATGTGAACATCATATCTGCAGACCGTGCATCCGATGTATCTCAGCACCCACAGCACGGTCTTCCCTTTCAGCATGTCATGGAAATGTTCATAATGACCGTTCTGTGTATCCACGATGAAATCAGGGATCCTGTCTCCCTCCTTCATACGGCAGGACAAGTCTTCCGTCTCATCCAGTATTCTGAGCGTTTCCTCTGCCATCGGCATGTCCGCTACGCTCCTGGCATAGTGCGCATAGCTTACCAGCCCGTCAGGTTCAATAATGAACATTGCCGGCAGCTGCAGTTCATTGCCTTCAAAGTCACCGTGTGCATATCCGGCATCCTCTGCCGCCTTTCTTTTGGCCTGGAATTTTGTCAGATCACTCCCGCGCAGTTCTTCTTTGTTTTCTGCGGCAGGAATTGCCAGTGTCCGGTACAGCACTTCATCTGTATCCGATATGATCTCAAACGGAAGCGGTTCTTCATTCAGAACTGCCTGCAGATGTTCCTGATCACTCTGCATCACAACGATGATCTGTGCATTTCGTTTTTCAAACTCCGCATATGCATCTGCCAGAACACGCATATCGATCCTGCATGTCGGGCAGCCTGCATAGCGCAGTACTCTCAGCACGGTACGTTTGCCTGCCAGAAGCACATTCAGCCTGACATCTGTGCGGAATGCGGTATTCACAGTAAATTCCGGGAATCTGTCCAGTTCATTCAATCTGCTCATATAACTCTCCTGTATTAAGTTTATTGTTTCAGATATCTGCCAAAAATACAGTGAAATGCACAAAAAAGCGGAGAGTTTCCTCCCCGCCGTTATTCCGTAATGATATAGCTGCTGTAGATCGAATTTCCGAGTCTCAGCCAGTCTTCCAGATCCATCATCCAGATGTAATCATTTTCCGTCAGGATCCCCTGGCGGATCAGCCGGATGAGTTCATCATCCGTATAGGGACCGTATTTCTCGGTATCTCCCGCTTTGTTGTAATACCAGAATTTTCCTGCTTCACTCATATTCTTCCGCCCTCATCAATCAGCCACACAGGCTCCGTCAGACCAGTGGAAGCCTTCCTGCTCGTCACAGATCTGCTGTTCCGTCTTGCAGGCTCCGTCAGACCATGTACCGCCGTTTTCAAGGCAGTCACGTTCCGGCGTGATGCAGGCGCCGTCCTTCCAGACATTTCCTTCATCCGAGCAAGCCTGTTCCGGCGTCTTGCAGGCACCATTCTGCCAGATATTTCCGTCCGCATTGCATATGTCTTCCTGAGAGACTGTATGCACATCGCTGACCTCAGTATTGCTGTTGACATTAAATGTTCTTGAAGGATCGCTCAGCATATTGCCGTCAGTCAGATATTCCGTCAGAACATCTGAATATGCATATGTGCCTTTCTTCAGATACAACTCAACTGTATTTGTCTGGGCACCGGTGAACTTCACGGTAACTTTGTACTGATATGCACCGTATGTCAGTCTTGCGACTCCGGGCTCACTTGCTTCATATGCATCAGAACCGCTCTTGGGCAATGCCGTGACACGGACTTCATATTCTTCGCCGTCCTTCAGGCTTCCGATATATTCCGCACGGTTTGTCGTTACGAGCAGGGACTGTGTATCAGAGCCGACTGTTACTTTATATGAATCCGCATGCTCGACCTTGTCCCAGGTGATGATCCAATGGTTCTCACCGGATTCAGCCGTGATATTAGCCGGCGTATCAAGCTGCACTGCAGCAGCTGAATACTTCAGCTTGGCTGTCAGCGGATCGCTGTTGTTTGCGTCATCCTTGCCGTCGGACGCAATGACAGAGATCTTATACGTGGATCCGTTCTTTAATGATGATGCCGGAATGGAACAGCTGTTCTTTGTCGACGTCATCTTAGTGGCAGGATCCGTGTTGACTGAAATAATATACTCTGCTGCATCCGTAACAGCATCCCAGCTCAGATTCCATGAATCTTCTGTTGCGGTAGCTGTCAGGTTTGTCGGAGCCGCAAGCTTCACAGGTGCTGCTGTATATTTGAATTCCAGCACTGTCGGCTCACTGCTCTCTTCTTCAGAACTGCCATACGCTGTCAATGTGACTTTATATACCGTCCCGTTCTTCAGATTCTTTGTCGGAATGCTGGTAGAGTTCTTTGCGGAACGCAGTGATGTTTCAGGCATTGTATTGACCTTGATCATGTAATACTTGGCACCTGTTACGCTGTCCCACTTGATCGTTACATTTTCTTTGCCTGTCTCAAAGCTGACATTCGTCACTTTATCCAGCTTCACTGTTTCTTCAGAAGGCTCCGGCGTCTCGGAAGCTGTTCCGTAGACTTTATTGGTATTGTCACCGGCACCGATGATGTCTCCGTTGTAGTTGACAGCGACCAGTGTGCCTCCTCTGGCTGCGATGTAGCGCACATTTTTCAGTGCGGCTGCCTGCTTGGAGAAAGCATCATCCGTCGAGGCTGTGGTCACCTTTCCGTCAGACGTCAGTCCTGCCGCAAAGCCGGAACCGGCTGCTGCACTCGTCATGCCTGACCAGGACGTCGTATTCAGAGAGGATGCAGAACCCGCCGCATAGCAGGTCACGCCTCCTTTATCATCAACGACCGTCACATAACTGTCAGAGGCGCTGAGTGATCTGACATTGGTCAATGATTCAAGCACGGAAGCACAGGAGATATTGCCGGAAACGACCAGACTGCCGTTCTTCTTCTGTCCGACAGTATACCCGTTGCCTGCATATACATATTTGATATCTTTCCATTCTTCGACCTTGCATGCTTCATCACTTCCGGTACAGATCACTGTTCCGTCATCCTGCAGACCGGCAATATGCGTATCCGCCGCAGCGATCATCGTGATATTCTGCCATGTTTTGGCTTCTGTATAGGAACTTGAACCGGCAAGCATGACCGTTCCGTCGTTTTTCAGTCCGGCAAGCCAGCTGTTGGCTGCACTGATCTGCACAAGATCGGTATACTGACTGAT
Source organism: Erysipelotrichaceae bacterium (assembly GCA_003446295.1). The sequence goes on along the minus strand of DMBB01000027.1, from coordinate 11,097 downwards.
ATCCAGGTTGCCCATGGACTTGATCCTGCCATCGTCATCAATGAATGCCGAGAATGTTCTTCCCAATGCAAGACGGTTGACATCACTGATCCTGACAGTGATGGAGCTGTCGTCCTCTTCATCGTTTCCTCTGAACATGCGGCTCAGACCAAACAGCATCAGAATCGCACATAATGCGGCGATGCCGATCAGGATCCTCTTTTTGATCGGTGACGGTTCTTCATCAAATCCATCCGGTCCGTATTCCTCTGTTCTCTCTGAAACGGGTTCTTCAATTGCTTCTGTACCGAACTCGATCGTTCCGGTAACAGCCGGACGGCTGATATCAAGCGTTCCGCCATCAGATGCCGGATAAACTGTCTGCGGGGCAGGAACCGGCACCGGTTCAGGCTGCACAGAGGGGATCGGCAGAATATTATCGGCAATGTCCTCTTCCAGTGTTTCCTCGGAAGCAGGACGGTTCAGATTCTGGAACGGGATCTGAACGCTGTGATATATCTGATCTTCTCTGGGCATACGGAGCTCTCTGGTATTGTCCAGAAAGTCCACAAGCGGAATGGAATACAGCTGCGAAAGCTTGCGAAGCTGTTCGATCCGGCAGATCATAGCGCCGTTCTCCCAGCTCATATACTCCGCAACCGAAACATTCAGCTTCGATGCGACATCAGCCTGAGCATAACCAAAGTGCTTTCGCACTGCTGTTAATTTTTCAGGAAGTCGATTGTTCATTTCTTTTCACCTACTATAACCAGTTTGACTGGTTAGCATTATTTTATACAACTCATCCACCGAGTACAAGTGAGCCATGCTGACCGTACTGTTCATAGAATCTGTATAACGCACCAATCAGGTTCGCGTCACTGCGGTATCTGCAGACTCTGATCACCGGCTCAGGACAGAGCGGCTGGTCAGACGGTACGTATGCTTTGACCGCTTCTTTCAGCATATCGATATAGCTGTCCTGTTCGCTGATCCCGCCTCCGATCGCGAAGGCATCCGGATCGATCGTGCACTGGATATTGAAGATCATCATGGCAAGATCCCTTGCGGCATCCCTTACAGCCAGCCGTGCATTTTCATCACCCTGGTTCATGCGTTCAAAGACCAGTTCACAATCAGTGCGCTTCAGTCCTGTTTCCCCGCTCAGCTCTGCATAACGCCTGACAATGCCTGCAGGCGTGCATACGGTAGAATAGCGGCTGTCAAACACATCGTGATCTTTGATATGTTCTTCACCGAACAGCTGCCGATTACGGAGATAGTGGTAGGACAGTTCTCCGGCCCAGAGATGGTTTCCTCTGATGATCTTCCGGTTTACAAACACCGTGCCGCCGATCCCTGTTCCAAGCAGGATGACGACACCCGTGTCCGCATCCTTCAATGCGCCGCTGACCATTTCAGCTCGTGCTGCAGCTTTCCCGTCATTCTCCACGGATACCGGCAGACCTCCGCACTGTTCCGAGATCATATCGCACAGACAGGTCCCTGCACAGCAGCGGATCGCCCCGGCATTTCTCATATATCCTTTGTCAATGTCGATGATTCCCGGCATGGACAGCGCAATACCGGACACATCAGGATATGCCTCATATATTTCCCGGATCTTCGAAAGAAAAACATTCAGATCATCTCTCGGGGTTTCGTACTTTGATCTGCAAAGCACCTCTCCCTCTCCGGTCATTACGGCATATTTCACATAAGTCCCGCCGCCGTCAAAACATAAAAACGTTTTCACAGATACCTCCGTTCTTCACCATTATAGCAACCATTCCGCAGACATGCTGTAAGAGTGCCGCCGCATTTCTTAAGAATAATACAGTGTGTTTCCTTAAATAAAGGCCGCTGTGCCTGCTGCTCATCAGGCATACAGTCCCCGACGCATGACAATCACAGCACACATCGCAAAAAAAGGCGCCAGCCCTAATTATGCGGGGCAGCGCCTGTTTTTATATGAGTTCTTAAGAAAACTTACAATTACTTAACGTTGGAGAAGTACTTAATTGTACGAACCATCTGTGAAGTATAGGAGTTTTCGTTGTCATACCAAGAAACAACCTGAACTTCATACAGATCGTCAGCGATCGGCTTAACCAGTGTCTGAGTTGCATCAAACAGTGAGCCATACTTCATACCGATAACGTCGGAGGAAACGATCTGGTCAGTATTGTATCCGAAGGACTCGTTAGCAGCAGCTTTCATAGCAGCGTTGATGCCTTCAACTGTTACTTCAGGAGCCTTAACGACAGCTGTCAGAATTGTTGTGGAGCCTGTAGGAACAGGAACTCTCTGTGCAGCACCGATGAGTTTGCCGTTCAGTTCAGGGATAACAAGGCCGATAGCCTTTGCAGCACCTGTGCTGTTCGGAACGATGTTAGCTGCGCCAGCGCGAGCACGGCGGAGGTCACCCTTACGCTGCGGGCCGTCCAGGATCATCTG
>DMBB01000027.1:0-8511 GCA_003446295.1 Erysipelotrichaceae bacterium | reverse complement strand
AGGCAGTTTGTTGTGCAGCTAGCTGCAGAAATAACTGTATCCTCAGCTGTCAGTGTTTCATGGTTTACATTGTAAACGATTGTAGGCAGGTCATTTCCTGCAGGAGCGGAAATAACAACCTTTCTTGCGCCGGCTTTGATATGAGCTTCAGCCTTTGCCTTTGATGTGTAGAAGCCTGTGCATTCCAGAACAACGTCGATCTTGAGCTCGCCCCAAGGCAGGTTGTTAGCATCTGCTTCTTTGTAGATCTGCAGTGTCTTTCCGTCGACTGTAATTGTGTTAGCTTCGTCGTCTGCAGTTACTGTGTGGAGACAATCTCCGATTTTTCCAGCATAGCCGCCCTGTGCTGTGTCATACTTCAGAAGGTGAGCCAGCATGGAAGGTTTTGTCAGGTCGTTGATAGCAACAACATCATAACCTTCTGCGCCGAACATCTGTCTGAAAGCAAGGCGTCCAATTCTGCCGAAACCATTAATAGCAACTCTTACATCTGTCATCTTAATTTGTGACCTCCTTTTGTTGCACTAAAATTATAAGATGAATAGCATAGTATAGTCAATTATCAAATCTTTCACAAGTGCCTTTTGAACCCTGTTTATCGAAGCCTCCAAACTCATACATATTCGTTCATATTCAGAGGCTTTTTGCTGATGGCAAACGCGTCCTCAACTGTCTCGATCCTGGTATTGAACAGTCTGGAAAACAGCTGCGGATCGTTCAGTCTCACCATGGTATGACCATAGTTTTTTACTTCTGCATCAGGGAAAATAAAACGCACATTTTCTCCTGCTGATACATGCAGATGAACACTTTCTTTATCAAGAAGCGCAACATTGACAAGTTTTATCAGTGCAGTGCTGTTCAGATAAACACATTCTTCGATCTTGATCTGCCTTCCGTCAGTCAGAAGCGTAGCATAGCCGGCGATCTGGTTGCGGTTATCATAATATGCAGCAATGCGCCCGCCTTCTGCTGCGATCTCTTTTTTCAGGTTCTCAAAATATGTCAGATCCCTTGTATAGAAACCATTGAACTTGCGGATAAAAGCCGAATAGACTTTCAGCATATCGATCGCCGAAGGATCATATGCGCAGCCTGTTGCGGACGCCCGTTTGATCATGCTTTTCTTCAGCAGATAATCACTGCGGTAATAGATGGTCCGGAACCCGTAGGGCTCATATAATTTCGGGTCATATGCCTGGATCAGCGTCAGCAGTTCCGAATGCGAGCAGGCATCCAGAACGGTATGGAGCAGCTCTGACATTCTGCCCTGACCGCGGTATTCCGGAAGTGTTGCCGCACCGACCAGCATGCTTGCCTTGATCACGCGCTCATTGAACATGATCGCATGCGGCACACGGCAAAGTGCTGCCACCACCCTGCTGTCTTCCACATCCGCATATCCGTATTCCGGTTTATAGATGCACCGGAAAAAGAAGTCAATGTAGTTCGGATCTTCATTTTCAAAACAACGTTTCCAGCAGTCACGGATGCCTCCCGTCAATGCCGGTTCACCTCTTTGTATCATAGTTCAGCCCCCTCAGCCACGCATTTTCATTTCATCACGGTTTTTGACAGTAAACTCTGCGTCGATCACATCATCCTCATTCAGCTGAGGCTTCTGTTCTCTCGGTTCCTTCTGAACCTCTTTGTATACCGTGTCATTCAGGCTGTCTTCTGCCTGTCTGATCTGTTTCTTCATGCGGAAATATCCATACAGCATGATTCCGAAGATGACCAGCAGCAGCGGCCACATATAACGGATCACAAAATATGTGAGAAAGCCGACCGCAAACAGCCAGAAGATCTGTTTCAGCGTCATTTTATTCATCTGTCTTACCCTCCGCTTTAACAGCCAGATCATGTATTTTGACAAACCGGTGCTTCAGACCGGATTTTGAAACAACAATACCTGTCTTTGCCTGATAAAGCCTTGCAAGTTCGTTTAAAGAAGCTTCCGGATCAGCCAGCCTCAGCATGACCACATCCTTCAGTTTTTCATCCAGCTTTTCGATCAGCCCAGCTTCCTCCAGGATCCGGATGTCTTCCAGCTGGGCATTGGCAGCCTTCATGCTCTTGTAGTCATTTGCCATGTCCACATTGGCAAGTCTTGTCACGCTGTTGGCAAAATCTCTCGAGATGCGTGCATCCTCGAATTCCATCAGACACCTGTCTGCCCCGATACAGCGTATGAAGTCTGCGATCTTTTCCGCCTGTTTGACGTAAACGATCTGTTTTGAGCGGCGCTCGATCACCTTTGCCTGGATATAGAAGCGTTCCATCAGATTGACCAGAAATCCTGCCTGGGCAGTGTCTGCCGTACGGATCTCCATATGATATCCCGCTGTCTCAGGTGAATTGATACTGCCGTCAGCCATGAAAGCTCCGGCCAGATATGCTCTTGCACAGCTGTCCTTTGCGACAACTCTCTGCAGAGGCTTCTCCAGAAGTCCGCGTGAAGAGAACAGCCCGAGATCTGTCAGAATGTCTTTAATGTTTCCGTATATGCGGAATCCGTAGATCAGATTCTTTTTCAGGTTCATCCTTCTTTGGACGAATGTCTCGATCTGTACCTCATAAAGCTGTTTCATCATGCGGTACACGGCTCTGGAAACAGGCGCGTTTGATGTCCTGATCACCAGTGACATTCCGTCTGAAGTAATGGATATCGATGACAGCATCAATACCAAAGCAGACAGCTGTGCCTTTGTCTCATCATTTGACAGCTGCTTCAGTGAGATCTCTGTTTTGATATCCGATGTATATGACATTACGCCTCGATTTCCTGCAGCAGATATTCAACTGCATGCTTGATCTTCACGGAATCATGTCTGACCAGACCTCCGTCAAAGTTCAGCAGATCCATTTTGACCACTTTATAATCATGCCGGTCATCCGAAAGACTGACTGCCGAAGAGCCTTCTTTCCGGTACCGTTCCAATATGTATTCCGGTATCTGATTGTCCGCCACGATCACCTCGTCTACCGGTGCACCGTGCCGGTTCAGTGCAGCCACATGGGCTTCCACATCAAATCCGTCTGTTTCTCCCACCTGGGTCATTGCGTTGCAGAAATAGACTTTTCTGGCTGATGTCTGCTGCAGCGCCTCGGTCAGTTCCGGAATAATAACATTCGGCAGGATGCTGGTAAATACCGATCCGATCCCGTAAATGATCAGATCTGCTTCCAGGATCGCATCCACTGCTTCCCTGGAGGCTTTGACCGGTTCCTCATAAAAGACTTTGCGGATCCGGTTGGAGACTGTGGGAATATTCGCTTCTCCCTTGACGATCACATCATCTTCCATGAGGGCAAACAATGTAATGACCTGTGTCGTGGCGGGAATGATCTTTCCCTTGACATTCAGGACCTGTTCGATCGTTCTGACCGCTTCCAGAAAGCTTCCGCTCTGCTGGGTCAGTGCTGTCAGGATCAGATTGCCAAGGTTGTGTCCATGGACATCCTCCTCACTTCCGTCAGGATCATCAAACCTGTAATCCATCAGATTTGACAGGACTGTTTCACTGCCTGCCAGCGCGATCATGACGTTCCGGATATCACCCATGGCCGGAATATGAAACTGTCTGCGCAGTCTGCCTGTACTGCCTCCGTCATCCGCTACGGTGACGATGGCGCTGATGTCTACATTTTCAATATACTTGATGCCCCGGCAGATGGCTGACTGTCCATGACCGCCGCCGATCACAACGATCTTTTTATTCATTACTGTCATGTTCCTGTACATCCCTGTGTTCAATATAACTGTTGTATTGTGACTTATAGTGGTTATACAGATAGTTGGCTACAGAAACTGAACGGTGCTGGCCTCCGGTACAGCCGATCGCTACCGTAAAGTGGTTCTTCCCTTCTTTGACATATTCTTCAAACGCATAATCCAGGAATGAGACCAGACGCTTCAGGAATTCCTGCGTCTCCGGTTTATCGATGACATAACTGTAGATGCATTCGTCATTGCCCGAATACGGACGAAGCTCTACTTCCCAGTAAGGGTTCGGCAGAAAACGGACATCGATCATCAGATCGGCATCCATGGGAACGCCGTTTTTGTATCCGAAAGAGATAAAGGAAATGGAAAATGACGGAACCGAGCGCTTGGAGAAATAGCTCTCGATCTTCCGCTTGAGTTCCTTTTCGGTAACAAATGTTGTATCGATCGTGATCACGGAATCATTGATGTACTTCTGGAACATCTGCCGTTCCACATCGATCGCTTCTTCCAGTGTATTTGCCTGGTTGCTGAGCAGCAGCGGATGTACACGCCTTGTGCTCTTGTATCTGTGCAGCAGAATATTGTCAGCCGCATCCAGGAACAGTGTAAACACCTCAATGCCTTCACCCTTCAGTCCTCTCTGGAATTCCGGAAAGTCCTGCGCGGATGTTGAAAGTGCAATAAACTGGTATCTCTGATCCGTGCTGTTTTCGATCATATCGACCAGCAGACTCAGCATCTGTACCGGAAAATTATCAATGCAATGATATCCCATGTCTTCAAGGAACCTGGTAGCCGTACTCTTTCCGGCTCCGCTCATTCCGCTGACAAGGATCACACGTCTGTGCTGTGCAGCTTCAGTCATGCAAACCACCTCTTTTCTGCTCCACTATTCTACCATGCATGGTTTTTATTGCCCAATACCGCAGTTCACTTCACATGATTTTACATATTCCATCACGATCAGATCGCCGGTGTGCGTCATTTTATGGTGTGCGGCAAATGCATGCATATCCGTATAAGATCTGTCAAACATGATCTGCAGGGACGGCAGGCCGCGCTGAACAGTCTCATCAGCCGCAAATGCCAGAGCGTCTGTCAGATCGCCATCCATAAATCCGATGTGCAGACCTCTTTCCTTCAGCATGCGCCAGCCGAGGACGATCGTCGTTTCCCCGCTGCCGTATACCATGTTCCGTCCGGCAAGCCATTCATACAGCGGACGTCCGTATTTCATGAAGGTACGGTTGAAGCACATATACTTTCCCCAGTCCTCATGCCAGACGCCTATACGTGCCTCCACTTCATCAGGATCCGTGATCAGATGATATTCCGAGTGTTCCGCCCGGCGGTCCAGGGGCACGGAATACCCGCTGAAATCCTCCGCAACTGCAAAGCCCCAGCGCTCGGCCAGAGACTTGCTGGCAATGTTTCTGCGTCCGGTAAACATTGCGACAGACGGTGCGCCCGTTTCCTCTGCCAGCTCCATATAACGCTGATAGATCGCCATGCCGATCCCCTGTCTCTGGTATTCCTTTTTGACCCTCAGGATCTCCAGCCATCCGCTTCCATCGGGCAGGACCGAGTATCTTCCCATACCTGCCGGGACCCCGTCCGCCAGCGCCAGGACCATTTCTCCCTGATTGCCGGTATTTCCGATCAGAAAATCTTTGGCTTCGTCCAGATATGCGTATCCGGGGATCGCACTGGCTTCAATCGCCAGAAGATCTTCCAGATCACTCATATCCGCTTTTCTGACTGTAATTTCCATATTCTCTCCTTATGAGCAAAACCGGATCTCTCCGGTTATTGATTCGATCATGCTTCGAGTGCCTTTTTGAACTGTGTTTCGTAAAGCTCTGTATAGACTCCGCCTGCCTTTACCAGATCGGCGTGTTTTCCGCGCTCTGCGATCCTGCCGTCCTTGATCACAAGGATCTCATCTGCCGCAAGGATCGTAGACAGACGATGTGCGATCAGTATGCTTGTCTTTTCCTTGATCAGCGGATCGATCGCTTCCTGGATCAGATTCTCACTGATCGAATCCAGTGCAGACGTCGCCTCATCGAAGATCAGGATCGTCGGATCTTTCAGCAGCACGCGGGCGATCGACAGTCTCTGTTTCTCACCGCCGGACAGCTTCAGACCGCGGTTGCCCACCATCGTGTTGAAGCCTTTTTCCTGATTGACGATAAAGTCATAGATGTTTGCCTTTTTGCAGGCTTCCATGATCATCTGTCCGGTCGCTTTCGGATTCGCGTATTTCAGGTTCTCCATGATCGTTCCGTTGAACAGATATGTTTCCTGGGAAACGATGCCTACCTGTTCTCTCAGGAAGGACAGCTCCAGTTTTCTGACATCGATTCCGTCAAATGATACGCTTCCGGAATCAACATCATACAATCTCGGGATCAGGTTGATGATCGTGCTCTTGCCGGAGCCTGAAGGACCTACAAGCGCGATGCTGCTGCCTGCTTTCAGTTCAAAATTGATGCCCTTGAGGATCTCACGTGAAGGTTCATATGAGAAGTGAACATCATCAAATACGATGTTCCCTTCCACATGATCCGGCGTGACCGCATCAGGAGCGGATTCAATACTGACGGGCATATCCAGGTATTCAAAGATACGTGTGAACATTGCCATGGAACGGATCCAGTCGACCTGGATGTTCAGCAATGAATTCACCGGTCCGTACATCCTGCCAAGCAGCGATACCATGACCGTAATATCACCGACTGTGATGTCGGAGTTGTACTTCATCATCAGGATGCCGCCCACAAGATATATCAGCATCGGTCCGATCGTCGTAAATGTGCTGATGACGACGCGGAACCATCTGCCTGCCATGTTTTCCTTGATATTCAGGGCGATCTGTTTCTTTGCGGCAGCCTCGTACTTTTCTGCTTCGCGTTCTTCACGGTTGAACAGCTTGACCAGTGTCTGTCCGCTGACAGACAGCGTTTCATTCAGGATGCCGTTGATCTCATCACTGACAGCCTGTGATTCCCTGGTCAGTGACCATCTCTTCCTGCCGGCTGATCTTGTCGGGATCGTAAACAGCGGGACGATCATGACGCCCAGTGTTGCCAGGATCCAGTTCCGCCGGTACATTGCGGCCAAAGCTACGATCAATGTGATCACATTGGAGAGAATACTTGTCAGAGTATCTGTAATAATGCGCTGAACACCGGAAATATCGCTTGTCATGCGGGTGATGATGTCACCCTGGTTGTTTGATGTAAAGAAGCTCTGCGGCATCTTCTGCAGATGACGGAACATCTGGGAACGCATGTCATATGTAATATGTTCTGCGATCCAGGTGTTCATCCAGCTCTGAAGAACGCCGATCAGATTGGAGCCGAACGATACTGCCAGCGATGCCAGTATCAGTTTGAACAGAAGATCCAGATTTCTTCCGATCAGACCTTCGTCAATGATCCTTCCGGTCAGAACCGCAGGCATCATGCCGAGCACCGATGATACGGCGATGGCGATCAGTACGATCAGCATCTGTTTCCAGTATGGAAGCAGATATGACGCAACTCTTGCAAGCAGTTCCTTGGTAACCTTGGGGGCAGCAGCCTTTTCTTCTTCTGTCAGATAGGCACCGCGTCCTCCCGGTCCTCCGCGCATACTCATAACTTAAAACCTCATTGATTGCCTAATACTTTGAAACGTTCAGTGATCATCCGGATACCTTCCTTCTGACCCTGAAGATCTGTTCCAATCGTTCTGGATGACAGCTTGATGCGGACAGCTCTTCCATCCACCAGCAGTTCGATCGTTTTCTTTCCCGGGATCAGACTGCCTTTCACAACAGCCGATGATATTTTATCGATCGGCAGACGCAGGCGGCCCAGGATCTTATCCGGTTTCTGTGTGCTGACCACTACAATGTTGATATTTTCTTCCGTCATTCCGATATAGCAGTAGCTTTCCATCAGGATGCTGTTGACAGGCATGGAGCTGAACATCAGCTGTGTTTTCTTGTCAGCAGTCACATTTCCCCAGACCTCAGCCTGGTAATGTTCCCCGCTCCGCAGCATTTCTCCGAGAAACCTGTGTTTGTCAGATTCATTCATCATTGTCATACTTCTACCTCAGACCATTTTTACAGGATCTACCTCACGGTCATATTCTTCTTCGCTCATCAGTCCGAGAGAAACAACTGCCTGCTTCAGAGTCAGATGTTCCTCATAGGCCTTATGTGCTGCCTTTGCGGCATTCTCATATCCGATCGCAGGTGAGAGACATGTCACCAGCATCAGTGATCTGTTCAGGTTCTCCTGCATCCGCTCAATATCCGGCCTGATCCCCGAAACACAGTTTGCGGCAAAGGAACGGATCCCGTCGGAAAGCAGGCGCACCGACTGCATCATATTGTATGCCAGCACAGGCATGAACACATTCAGCTGGAAATTCCCCTGTGAAGCGCCGAAGGAGACCGCCGCATCGTTTCCCATGACCTGCACTGCGATCATAGTGATTGCTTCGCATTGTGTCGGATTCACTTTGCCGGGCATGATGGAGCTGCCCGGTTCATTCTCAGGAATATGGATCTCGCCGATCCCGCATCTGGGACCGCTGGCAAGCCATCTGATATCATTTGCCATCTTCATCAGATCACATGCCAGTGCTTTCAGTGCTCCATGTACATGCACATAAGCAGACTTGGAGGTCAGTGCCTGGAACTTGTTGTCCGACGGTTCAAACGGCAGCCCTGTCATCTGTGAGATATACCATGCACACAGCCCGTCAAATCCTTCCGGACAGTTCAG
>DMBB01000034.1 GCA_003446295.1 Erysipelotrichaceae bacterium | reverse complement strand
ATCAGAACTGCCGGTAATCCTTTCCGTACTCTGGCTGATATTAATGAACCTATACTGCTTACGGAAAAAGATCATCTGATCCTTCTTTCAGAAGATTAAAATATACCGCACCCTTCAATGTTCTGTTTGACTTTTTATTATGGCAAACGTACAATAATTAAGCGATTGTTCTATAGGAAAGAGGTGGCATGAATGAAAAGAACATACCAGCCGAGTAAAAGAAAAAGAAAGGCAAACCATGGCTTCAGAGCCCGCAAGGCTACTGCTGGCGGACGCAAGGTCTTAGCAAGACGCAGAGCCAAGGGCAGAAAAGTACTGTCTGCTTAATCTGGAAAACCACCGCTTGGTGGTTTTTTATTTACTGCATTCATGTCGTTTTTGTAGTAGAATAGCTGCATTGCCCTGATACCGGTAATGCTTATATATGAAAAAGAAGAACAGAGTCCGTAAAGCACAGGAATTCCAGAGTCTCATTCACACTGCTAAAAAGAGTACGAATGAGAGTTTTGTCATGTATTTCGCAGACAAAAAAGAAAAGGAAGCGCGGATCGGCATTACACTTTCCAAAAAAATGGGAAAAGCCGTTGAACGCAATCTGATCAAACGCCAGGTCAGAATGATGTGCCAGGAGCTTACCGACTTCTCTTCATATCCCAAAGATGTCATTCTGATCGTCCGGTACGGGTATAAAAACCACAGCTATATGACCAACAAAAATAACTTGGAAAAACTATTATTAAAAGCTACAATAATATAGCTGTATTAATAAGGAGAATGTATGAAGATCAACTCGTCAGTCAAAAAAGCAATGATTCTGTCAGTTCTTCTGTTGGTTGTCGTGACAGCAGCGGGATGCCGCTATCCGACAAACGCTGACGGAACAATCAAGCTGATCTATCCTGAAACAACGTTCAAGGAGACCATGGACAGTGAAAGCTGGTTCAATGCGATTCTCGTATGGCCCATGGCGCAGTTCCTGAACAAAATCACACCTAAGATCAGTGTCATCGGTGCACTTGCTGTACTGACCGTACTCGTCAACGGCGTGTTACTTCTCGTAACACTTAAATCAACGATTGCCCAGCAGCAGATGCAGCTGCTCCAGCCGGAACTTGACAAGATCAACCGCAAATATGAAGGAAGAACCGACCAGGCTTCCAAGAACAAGCAGGCAATGGAAATGAGCGCTCTGTACAAGAAGTACAACGTCAATCCGATCTCCACACTTGTCGTTTCATTCATTCAGTTCCCGATTGTCATCGCTATGTATCAGGCCGTTCAGAGAGCTTCTCTTGTTAAGACAACTGAGTTCCTCGGCATGAACCTGAATACAACACCGATGAACGGTATCCGTGCCGGTCAGTGGGGTTATCTTGTTATCTTCATTATCATGGGTGTATGTCAGTACTTCTCCATGATGATCCCGCAGAAACTCGCCCGTAAGAAGGCTGAGGAAGAAGCAGCACGTCATCACAAGAAAGCTCCTGAACAGAACTCTCAGAGCCAGATGATGCAGTACTATATGATGGCTATGATTTTGGTATTCGGTCTTATGTGGCCGGCTGCCATGAGCGTATACTGGACCATCTACTCACTGGTAAATATTGCTAAGACATTCATCGTTCAGAAGATTATCAACGACCGTCAGCAGAAAGAAGGCAAAAAAGCATGAAGAACTATACCGGAAAGACTCTGGAAGATCTTCTCGCTGCTGCAGCCGAGGAAAAAGGCTGTGCGGTGGAAGACCTCAAATATTTCGTTACAGATGAAAAGAAGGGTATTCTCGGTATCGGTGCTTCCGTATCAGCCGATGTATACTGCCTGGATGATGTAAAGGAATTCCTGTTTGATTACCTCGGAAACTTCTTTGTCGGTATCGACTATGACATCGAAGTGGCAATTGAAGAGAAGAACAACGGCTTCATTGTCAGACTGAATGCGGACAATAACGCTGTCCTGATCGGTAAGATGGGTAAGACACTGTCTGCTCTCAATACCGTTGTCAGAAGCGCTGTAAATGCCGAATTCAAGGACAGAATCGATGTCCTCGTTGATGTCAACCGTTACAAGGAAGACAGATTCTCAAAGCTGACCAGCATGGCAAAGAGAACCGCAAAGCAGGTACAGAGATCACATGTTGATGCATCTCTCGATCCGATGCCGAATGACGAAAGAAAAGTCATTCACAAGACACTCAGCGGCTGGCACAACATCAGAACAGAAAGTGAAGGAGACGGCGCTAAACGTCATATCGTCATCAAGTATGTTCCTGATGAAGAATCTGAAGAAGAAACAGCTGAATAACAAAATGACCTCGGCCTGAAACGGCTGAGGTTTTTTCATTCAGTCAGAACAGATATGCACGCATATGCCTTCCGGACTTTTCTCCGCTGATTACACGCATGATATGATTATTCAATAAGAGATAACTGCTGCACCGGCAGATACAGAGGAATTTATGAAACTGAAAAGTGCAATGCTGTATTGGGACTTCTGTCCATTTTGTTTATCATCGTGCATATGCTGTACAACATTTACAGCATGTAAAGCATCCTGATCCTGGCAAAAGCCACCCTGCTTGCGGCCCGTGCGCGCTGTGAAAGCCGCGGTGCCCATTGGCGCAGTGACTTCCCCGACACGGATCCTTCCCAGCAGTACGCAGATATAATTTCTTATGATAACGGTGCTTACAGCATCCGGTTGGACAGGGAACATGAATATGAAAGTTAAGATACTCAGAAAGAAAAATCCGGGTGCCGGAAGCTATTGGGAAACCTTTGTATATAACGGTCCGGAAAACAATTCCATTGCCGGTGTACTGGATTATCTGAATTATCATGATGATCCGGTCAATATCAAGGGAAAAGTCAGTGACCGCATAACCTGGGAATTCTCATGTCTGCAGGGCGAATGCGGTGCCTGTGCCATGGTCATCAACGGTGTTCCTACTCTGGCATCCATGGCAAAACTGAACCGGTGACGATAAACATGGGTAAATCTGTTCGAAAATACATCTGTGCCCTGATCCTGCTGGGTCTCAATGGTGCGGCAATGATACTGTTTCATCGTTATTCTGCCTTCTTTTTTCCGGCTTACCGGCAAATCTCAAAAACCTGGATCAGCTGGCTTGCCCGGCTGGCTTCATTTTCACCCATAGCGGTATGGGATATTGCCGCCACCCTGCTGATAGTGCTGATAATTGTCAGTCTTATTCATTTGATACACAGACATGGGCAGTTTGCGGCCTGGCTTAGCACAGTGTTCTTATGTTTTTCTGTACTTGTCACAGCGACTGTGTGCGGATGGATGCTCAATCACTATGCCGGTCCTCTCGCAGCAGAACTTGGTTATGAGATACGTCTGTACAGCGAAGAAGAACTGTATGAAACCTGTGATTATTTTCTGCTGCAGGCTGCTCATTATGCACCGGATATCCCCAGAGATGCAGACAATCACCTTAAACCAAATGATTTTTATTCCTTGGCGAAGATGGCAGGCAGTGCATATACCGGCCTCGGCCAAAAATATACTGTACTGCAGGGAACTGATCTGCCGGTCAAGAAACTCTCACTGATCGGGGAATACCTGATGTATAACGGCATTATAGGTATATTCATGCCCCTGACCGGGGAGGCAGGAGTACCTGCTTCTGTTCCGCCGGCCGTAATGCCCTTTACCATGGCACATGAAGCCGCCCACCGTCTGGGTATTGCCAGTGAGGAAGAAGCCAACTTCGCAGCATTTCTCGCTTGTGTGAACAGCCGGGAAACGGCACTGCTCTACAGCGGATACTATGAAGCTTTCTCATATTGTTTTGCATCTCTGTACCGGTATAATCCGGTACTGGCCCTGATCCTGTACAACAACCACGACGAACTGCCCGGCATCAGCCTGGTCAAACAGGACCGGCTGGATACCGCAGCCATATACAAAACATATGAATCATCTTTGCAGGATTTTTCCGACAAAATCAATGATACATACCTGAAAGCTTTCTCCCAGGAAAGCGGTATCCGTTCATATGGTGAAGTAACCAATGATCTGATTGCCTGGTATATTGAATCCCGTGAATAGTTTTCCCTTTTCCTATATCGCAGCAGCCAAAAGAATCCCTCCCTGTTTTACGGAAGGGACTATTTAATGACTGTTGATT